>CAYTGJ010000079.1:1278-21451 GCA_964437245.1 uncultured Chitinophagaceae bacterium | reverse complement strand
ATAAGATAATTTTGTAAATTCCTGGTTAAACAGGCGGAGCGGGCTGTAGATAAACAGGATTCTCACATTAGTTTTTTGCTTTCAGCCTAAATCCTTTAAATTTGTTCTGAATAAAAATATCTAAACAACTAAAAAAAATTATATAGATGTCTGCAAAATATGATGTTATCGTAATAGGAAGTGGTCCGGGTGGCTACGTAGCAGCTATCAGGGCTTCTCAGTTGGGAAAAAAGGTAGCAGTGGTAGAAAAAGCGGAGTTAGGAGGGATCTGCCTGAACTGGGGGTGTATTCCTACTAAAGCATTGTTAAAGAGTGCTCAGGTATTTGAGTACATTAAGCATGCGAAAGATTACGGTATCAACGTAAGCGGTGCAGAAGCTGATTTTTCTGCAGTCGTGAAAAGAAGCCGCGATGTAGCATCGGGAATGAGCAAAGGAATTCAGTTCCTGCTCAAGAAAAATAAGATTGACACCATATTCGGTTTCGGAAAACTTAAGCCGAACAAACAGGTAGAAGTGACCGATGACAAAGGAACAAAGACCGTTTATTCCGCAGATCATATTATTCTGGCTACAGGGGCGCGTTCAAGAGAATTGCCAAACCTGAAGATCGACAATGAGAAAGTGATCGGCTACCGGAAAGCAATGGTGCTGGAAAAAAGACCGGAAAGCATGGTAATTGTCGGATCAGGAGCGATCGGAGTAGAGTTTGCCTATGTATACAATTCGATGGGAACGAAAGTAACTGTTGTGGAATTTATGCCAAACATCGTTCCGGTAGAAGACGAAGAAGTTTCCAAACAACTGGAAAAAGAATATAAAAAGGCAGGAATTACCATTATGACCAATTCTTCCGTTGAATCGGTGGATACAAAAGGTAAAAAAGCCAAAGTATTGGTAAAAACACAGTCCGGTACAGAAACGATTGAGTGCGACATCGTACTTTCTGCGGCGGGTGTGACTACCAACCTGGAAGGAATCGGACTGGAAGAAACAGGAGTCGCAACCGATAAAGGAAAAGTAATTGTAGACGATTTCTACAAAACCAACATTCCTGGCGTGTATGCGATCGGAGACATTGTAAAAGGTCCTGCCCTGGCACACGTTGCTTCCGCAGAAGGAATCATCTGTGTCGAAAAATTCTGCGGACACAATCCTGCTCCGCTGAATTATGGTAATATCCCGGGCTGTACCTATTGCTCACCGGAGATCGCTTCCGTGGGCTTGACCGAAAAACAAGCCAGAGAAAAAGGAATAGAGATCAAAGTTGGAAAGTTCCCATTCTCTGCTTCCGGAAAAGCAAGTGCGGCAGGAGCCAAAGAAGGATTTGTAAAAGTGATCTTTGATGCGAAGTACGGCGAGTGGCTGGGAGCACACATGATCGGAGCAAATGTGACGGAAATGATCGCAGAAGTAGTAGTAGCCAGAAACCTGGAAACTACAGGACACGAGATCATCAAATCCGTTCACCCGCACCCTACCATGTCAGAAGCAATTATGGAAGCTGCTGCTGCTGCTTATGGCGAAGTGATACACTTATAATAGCTTTATAAATCATAGTTGTCTGCTTAAAGCAGGCAACTATGTATTTTAAAAATATATTTTTAGCACACACTTTACCCGTGTTTGGTGCCCTCTCCAAACACTTATCTCTACGAAGCCAGACTCCAATGCACACTAAAATTACGCAAATACTTATCCGGTAATTTTTTTATCTGTTCCTCAATTTTTCCGACTGATCCGTACAGAGCATTTTTTACGCAACAAATGATGTGGAGAAGATAAAGCCATCTTAAACCGATGTGCAATGAAACAGAAAGAGGGTTAGGAAGGGTATGTAAAATGAAACAATCGTTAAAACTCGAACAACTTGCTGACAGAGACTTCTAAGCCTAATGCAATTTCATACAGGGCGCTGACGCCTGTATTGATCTCCCCTCGTTCTATTCTCCCGATCTGATTTCTGCTTAATTCTGTACGGAAAGATAACTCTTGCTGACTTATATTTTTTTCAATCCGTATTCTTCTGATGCTTTCACCAAGCCTTTGTAGAAAATCAGGGTGCTTCAGATATTCCATGCCCCCTAAATTGGGTATTTAGTAAAAACTTATATGACACAAATTTGTGCCATATAAGTTTTTTTGATATTTTGCCGAAACTTTCAAAAGCAGTCCGCAGAAAAAGTAATAAAGGTATTGGAAAGATTCGAAGACTATTTGTCATATACCAGCGGGAGAGGCAATCGGTTTTCTTTATATATGGATATTTTCTGTCCGGTCAGTAGTGACCATCGGGAAACGTATATGGAGGAGGGATGAAGTTGTATTGGCGTTTTTATCAGGATGAAAAGAAAGTATGAGAAGTAAACTTTAAACCAACACATACAATGAAAAGATCAATCTTTAGTATCCTTGTTTTAACAATGTTATTGAGCAGTTGTTATAAACGCATCGGTGACCTGACCATGGTTTCCTCCCGAAATATTGACAGTAAAACCGATTACAAGCTCATACAAAAATATGTTACAGGCAAAGCGAGCTCCAAGAAGGGAGATGCCTTGGAAACCGCCATTGATAATAGTGTAAAAAGAATACCAGATGGAGAGTTTCTGAAAAATGTGAAGATCTATGTAAAAAATAACGGAAGGAAAATTAAGGTGGAAGGAGATGTCTAGGGGACTCCCTCCGTGGATAAAAATGTTACGAAAAGTGTTTCCGAACAAGTCGAATTTAAAACCGGAGATCAGGTGACGTTTAGAAATACTCTTGGAAAAATCATAGAAGGCCGGATACTGGGACTTAATACGAATACAGCGATAGTAGAGTATAAGAACAACCTGGGAAAAGAGACCAAGACGGAGATTAAATATGAAGGACTTACCAAGATTCAGAAATAACTGTTTCCGTAAATAGACGAGTGTGTCCTGTCATTGCTTTTTCTTCCTCCGAGAGAAAGAGTACGATGTCAATGACAGGACGCATGAAGCTTATTTTTTCCGGATATACTGCCCTTCCCGGATCTCTTCGGAAGCGTTCAGTACGATGGGATCATTTCGGTCAAGTGCTCCGAAGACCTCTACCAGCGTATCGGCCGCTATTCCTTTTTTCACCGTTATCCATTCTGCTTTATGATCTTTTAAGCCGATTACAAACGTTTTTTCACTGGAGCTGACCACCGATTGTTTTGGGACGAACAGGGTAGGAGCCTCCCGTCTGACCGGGAATGTCACCTGCGCATACATGCCGGCTTTCAGTTCCCCCGAAGTATTCCGGGTATCAAATTCTGCAGTCATAGAACGGTTGTGTTCGGTAATGCTGCCGGAGCTTCTGCCAAAGGAGGCATAGAATGATTTTTCCGGTACGGAGGAAATTGTAAAACGGACCGTTGTATCCTCGCGGAGTGCATTGGCATATATTTCCGGAATGGCAACGGTAAGGCGGAGTGTGGTAATATCTTCGAGCACAAACATGGGCTTCCCCGCTTCACTTGTATTGACCAGGGTTCCCGGACTGATGGTACGTTCGGTGATGGTGCCGTCAAACGGAGCCCTGATCGTAAGATAATTGACCAGTTCTTCCCTCGTCTGGTAATGGGAACGGGCAGCCTTTAAATTTCCTTCAGCAGAAGCAAGTGCCGAACTGTCCGACAAAAGTTGTATATGAGCCTGGTCCAGTTCCTGGAGAGAGACAGCCCCTTTCAGTTTGCTGACAGAAGAAAGCCGTTCGTAGGTCAGTTTGCTAAGAGAAACCTTCACTTTTGCCTGATGGTAGGTTGCTTCCGCAGCGTTCAGTTGTCCCTTGGCCTGATCAAATTCGGAAAGTATTTCCGGCGCGTCCAGCAAGGCGAGTATCTGTCCTTTTTTTACATGCGTTCCTCTGTCCGCTTGTACGATCCTGACAAATCCTCTTACTTTCGGATAGATGCTTACTTTGTTCCAGGGATAAAGCTCTCCCGGGAGTACAATTGATTTGGTCGGCCGGAGACTTTGTACGGCTGTAATTTCTACCGGTGTGGTATCTCCCTGCACAGAAGAGAGGTCTGTATTCTTTTCAGAGTCACAGGCTGTAAACAAAGAGATCGAAACAAACAGCTTTAGCAGTAAACGGGATAGTTTCATAACAGTATTTTTTAATGTGTAGAATAATAATTGCTTTGAGGATCCTCGGGATCAAGGGACACTGAGGAGTGCGAGGCCTTTGCCTGAAGTCCGGTAAAGATGGCCGGCAGAATGAAAAGAGAAGCCAGCGTGGAAGCCAGAAGCCCACCGATCACTGCTTGCCCCAGCGGAGCTACCTGATCTCCTCCTTCGCCCATTCCTGAAGCCATCGGGATCATTCCGGCGATCATGGCGATACTCGTCATCAGGATAGGCCGGACCCTGTTTTTCGCTGCGCTGATCGCTGCTTTGGAAGCATCTTTTATTTCCAGCCGGGTGTTCTCGGCATTGGTCACCATCAGGATCGCATTGGCTACCGATACACCGACCGACATGATCAGCCCCATATAGGATTGAAGATTCAGGGTCGCTCCGCAGAGGACCAGCATCAGCAAAGAACCGGCCAGCACGGCAGGAAGTGCAGACAAGATGAGGAGCGAAAGTTTGAACGATTGGAAATTGGCTGTCAACATCAGGAAAATGATCACGATCGCCACGAGGAGTCCGGTTTGAAGACTGCTGATGGTTTCTTCCAGCAATTTTGATTGTCCTTTGAATTCTACCAGGATCCCTCTTGGCGGTGTGCCTGCTTCTTCGATCGCTTTCCGGACAAGTTTCCCCGCATTCCCCAGATCGGTTTTATACAGGTTGGCGGTGATGGTCACCAGGCGGTTGGGACCCGACCGGTCGTATTGTCCCGGACCGGTCTCTTCTGAAAAGGTAGCCACATCTGCCAGCGTAGGATGCAGTTGATGAGGCCGGAGAGGAATACTGGCAATGGCTTCTGCGTTGTTCATTTCAGCTTCAGGGATCTGTACCTGTACCTGGTAAGCCAGGCCTTTATGATAATCCAGCCACAGATTTTTATCGGTAAATCGGCTGGAAGAAGTTGCCGCAACCAGTGAACGGGCAATCTGGGAAGAAGTGAGCCCCAACTGTCCTGCCCGCTCCCGGTCGAGTTCTACTTTTAAAACCGGATAGTTCATCGGTTGGGCGATCTGTACATCGCGAAGAACAGGAATTGTCTCCATGTTCTTGACGATCTTCCGGGCAAAGCGGTGGGCATCTTTTATATCCTTTGCCGCTACGGTTACTTCCAACGGTGTAGGAGATCCCTGGCTCATGATCTTATCCACCAGCTCGATCGGTTCGAAAGAGATCCTGAGTCCGGGAATTTCTTTTCGTATCCGTTCCCGGAGTCTTTCTTTCAGCTCTTCCATCTTTACAGGAACATGTTCTTTCAGGGCGATCTGCATGACTGCTTCGTGCGGACCGCTGTTGAAAATAAAGATATTGGAAGTACCGTAACTGGAAGGAACTGTTCCTACATAGGCAGAAGAGATCTCTACATTTCCAGCCCCAACTTCCGAGTCGAGTATATTGAGCACTTTGAGCGTAGCCATCTCCGTTCGTTCCACTCTTGTCCCGTCGCTTGTGCGAATTCTCATCTGAAACTGTCTGCTGTTGGCTTTGGGAAGAATATCAGTACCGATGTAGTAGACACAGCCGGCTATGAGGAGAACAGCTCCTGCCAGGTAAAATAAGATCAGCTTTTTCCGGTGACGGATCACCGATTCTAAAAGTGACAGATACCGTAACTTATATTTTTCGAAGCCTGTTATTTTTTCCGGAGCTTTTTCGTCTGGTGAATGGTGGTCCGATGAAGAATGATCTTTTAGCAGCCAGTTGGACAGGACCGGAACAAATGTAATGGAAAGCAAGAAAGAAGCACTCATCGCAAATCCGACGGAAAGAGAGATTGGCAGGAACATTGATTTGGGTATTCCGTTCATAATCATCACGGGAGCAAATACTGCGAGTATGGATAGCAGGATGAGGAAGTTCGGAAGCGCTATTTCCTTACAACCGTCCCAGATAGCACGGCTTTTGGATTTACCGAGTTCCAGGTGCTGGTGAATGTTTTCGATCGTCACGGTCGCTTCGTCCACCAGGATGCCGATAGCAAGGGAAAGCCCGCTTAAGGTCATGATGTTAATGGTTTGCCCGAAGAGATGCAGCAGGATGACAGAAGAAAGAAGTGAGATGGGGATTGTCAGCACTACGATGAACACACTCCGCCAGTCGCGCAGGAAGAGAAATACCATCAACCCTGTCAGCAATACCCCCAGCAATCCTTCACTGAGGAGGCTTTTTAAGGAATTGGTTACATATACGGACTGGTCGAATTCATAAGAAATATGGACTTCTTCGGGGACTGCGTTTCGTAATTCCGGTAAGGCCTGCTTGACATTATTGACCACGGCCAGGGTAGAAGCATCTGATTTTTTGACTACCGGAATATACACTGCCCGGCGCCCGTTGACCAGTGCATAGCTTACGGTGATATCCGAACCGTCTTCCACGGTGCCGATGTTGTGTACGAATACCGAAGGCCCTGATCCGGTGCGCAGAGGGATGTTGAGAAAATCCTCCGGTTTTCGTATCATCGAATTGACAGGGGTCATATAGGTTTTGTCCCCGATCCGTATATTCCCGGCCGGAGAAGGCTGGTTATTGCTGGTGACGGCACGGATGACTTCCTCCGGAGTAAGTTTGTAACTTTTCATGAGTTCAGGGTTGATCCTGAGTACGATTGAACGCTGGTTTCCTCCGAAGGGAGGCGGGCTTGAAACGCCTTCTATCAGGGAAAACATAGGCCGTACCCGGGAAGAGGCCAGGTCCTGGATCTCGTTCAGGGAAAGTGTCTTGCTTTCGAAAACGAGCTGCCCTACAGGTACCGAGCTTGCATCAAACCGTACGACCTGGGGAGGGACCGTCCCTTCTGGCATGTATGCTTTGGCCCGGGCCACATTATTGGCGACTTCGGCGGCAGCCTGTGCCATATCAGCGCCCGGATAAAACTGAAGTTTGATCAGACAAAGTCCCTGGATGGTTTTTACTTCTACATTTTTGATCCCGGATACATAAAGGAAGTGATCCTGGTAGCGGGTGGCAATGAACGCATCCATTTCTTCCGGAGCCATTCCTCCATACGGTTGAACGATGTAGATCGAAGGGAGATTAAGCCCGGGGAAAATATCTACCGGGATTTTTAGGAGGGTGATCACGGAAAAGAAAAGAAGCCCTGCTACGATCACAAGTACCGATACAGGTTTCCGGAGGGCAGAACGGATAAGTTGGAACAACATAATAGATTACTGTTTTTCAGTTTAACTCAATGAATTATTTGGCCTGATCCAGAAATAAATGGAAATCTCCGGTAGCAGCTGATTTCATCAGCAAGGACCGCCAGGCATTACTATAAGCGATATATTGATCTGCTTCCGCACGATTGAGGGTAAGAAGACTTTGGGTAAGCGTGGGAAGATCCGTAAGCCCGTTTTCATACCGTGCCTTGGCCTGTTCGAAAGCTGCCTGGGCGGCTTTCAACTGTACAGGAGCCAACTGGGATTGTGCCAGCATCAGTTGCAGCTGCATTTCCGACTCCTTGATCTGTCTGTCTTGCTGAAGAGAATACTCATCGTACAGGTATTGGAATTTTTCTGATTGGTACAACGCACTTTTATAATCGTTGCGGATCCGTACGTAGTTGGTAATGTTCCAGCGTAAAGAAACCCCTGCCATGTAGTTGTATACCTGGTAACGCACCCCGCTGGACCAGTCGGTTCTGTAAGAGTCGTCAAGATTGGAGATCCCCGATCCTCTCGCCATTCCGAACCCGGTCAGGGAGACAGAAGGATAGAACGAGCGCCGTATCGAGGTACTTTTAGCCCGGGCTACTTCGATCTGTGATTGGTAGAGACGCAGCGCAGGAGTATTCAAGGTACTGTCGGGAAGGGCAGGAGAGGTTGACGGTATCGTATTGTAAAAATGCATGCTGTCAATAAAGAGGTTTCCCTGCACTCCTCCCAGCAGCTCATAAAGTGTGAGCTGGCGGGAGTTTTCGTTACGTTCACTTTCCAGCAGCATCAACCGGGCTTTGGCATGTTCGGCATTGGCAAGAGCACTGTCTACACCGGGTTTTATACCGGAGCGTACACTGGCCACGACTACGTCTCTGTACACTTCTGCCCGTTCAAGGTTCGCTCGCTGCAGCAATGTCAGCTTGTGGCTGATCAGTAAGAGAAGATATGCATCGGCCAGCCTGATCTGGTATTGAAAGAGTTCGTTTTCATATTCCAGGTTACTTCTGTTTCGTTCGGATCGGGCTACGTTCACTTTCGCAGAGATTTTTCCGAAATTGATGATCTTCCAGTCCAGCAAGGCCGAAGTAAAACTTCCGAAGGTTCCTTCGTATATATTTTCCGGCCTTATCCCTCCGGAAGGAGCCAGGGCTGTTCCCTCGTTCGAAAAGAAAGAACCGGTCACATTATTATTGGTAGAATACGTATACTGATGCTGCGCAATCAGACTGGGAAGGTATTCTGTTTTAGACGAACGGATGAGTCTGTCCATGCTTTGTACTTCCGATAATCTGGCTTTTAGAGAAGGATAGTTTTTTTTACCCTGCTCGAGTACCTGGAAAAGGTCGTACTGCTGAGCATGCAGAATATTTCCTGAGAGCCATACGAAAACCATCAGGATGTTTTTCGTATATTTTAAGAGTTCATTGGTTTCTATAGATGAAGCGTTCATATCTCCGTTTGTAATCTTGTTTTTCAAAATTATAGGGCAATTCTGGAAACATTTGGGAATACCGGTGGTAAGAAAACAAAAGGGATAAAAGATTTTGGATGATGGCGGGTATAGTATAAATGAGCGCAGCGAGTAAAGAGGAATTATGAAGTGAAATTCCTAAATTTCTCCAGAATTGATTTTTATCTTTCGTTATGAAGGTTCTGATAGTAGAAGATGAAAAAGGAATGGCGGAAAGTATTACAGCTCATTTGACCAAAGATGGGTTTGTATGCGAGGTTGTACACGATCTTGAAAATGCCCTGGAAAAGATCAATCTTTATGAATACGACTGTACCATTGTAGACATAAACCTTCCTGACGGGGAAGGTTTTGAAATGATCGAAGCTCTGAAGAAAATAAATACGGCTACCGGGATCATTATTATTTCTGCAAGAAATTCACTGGAAGATAAGATCCGGGGACTTGAAATAGGATCGGACGATTACCTGATCAAACCGTTTCACTTGTCTGAATTGAACGCAAGAGTTAAGTCATTGCTCCGCCGGAGAAACTTCGGAGGGAGTAATGAAATCACGTATCAGGAAATTAAAATTAACCTCAATACCCGGAATGTATTTGTGCATGATCAGGAAGTTTTCTTTACAAAAAAAGAATACGATCTGCTGATGTATTTTATCTCCAATCAGGGAATGGTGTTGACCAGGACCGCCATTGCAGAGCATTTGTGGGGGGATCATATGGACAATGCTGATTCGCTGGATCTGTTGTATTCACAAGTGAAAAACCTCCGGAAAAAACTGACGGAAAAAGGAGGGGTCGATTATTTACATTCGGTATATGGCATCGGTTATAAATTTGGGAAAAATTGAAACTGTTAAGCAAAACCAATCTTTATTATATGTTTTTTTCGATCATTACCTATGTGATGATCGGACCGGCCGTGTACTTTACCGTGCAGTACCTGATCTATCAGGAAGTGGAAGAGCGTCTGCTGATAGAAAAGAAGGATTTTGAAAAGTTCATCACTGAAAACGGAATTGTCAACGATGGTTTTTATTTTGTAGAAGATAAGATTGATATTGAAAAATCGGAAACTCCTTACGATGGGGAAAGAATAGAATTCAGGGATGTCCTGTTTGAGAATAAATACGAACAGCAGGTACCTTTTCGTGAATTATCTTTTTATAAAGAGATCAACAGGCAGAACTATAAAATAAGCATCCGAAAATCACTTCCCGAATCTATCAAACTGGTCGAGTACCTTACGTCTATTATGCTGTTGCTGCTTAGCATCGCATTTGGGGCCATGTATGTTTTTCAACGCAAGCTATCCCAACAGCTTTGGAAACCGTTTTACGATACCCTGTTCAAGGTCAAATCGTTTGATCTCAAAAATGAACAGCCGCTGGAATTGATCAGTGGTGACATTACGGAGTTTGAAGAACTGAACGATGTGTTGAGGAAGATGACAGATAAGATGTGGAAGGATTATAACAGCCTGAAGGAATTTACGGAAAATGCGTCCCATGAAATACAAACCCCTCTTACGCTGATCAACATGAGGATCGAAGAATTGATCCAGGAGAAAAATTTTTCGGAAAAACAGATGTACTGGATCCAGGAAATTCATAAATCCTCCATTCGCTTATCCCGGCTGAACCATGCCTTGCTGTTGCTTTCCAAGCTTGAAAACAAGCAGTTCGAGGAGATGACAGAAGTAAATCTTACCGGACTGATGCGTCAGAAAACAGAAGAGTACGAAGAATTATTTGAGCATAAACACATTACTGTTTCACTGGTAGGGAAAAACGACTTTAAGGTCCGGATGAATAAAGATCTTGCCGAAATATTGGTGAGCAATCTTCTGATGAATGCCTTCAAACACAATATTAGTCCCGGGAAAATTTATATATATACTGATAATCAATTATTTACAATAATGAATACTGGCCATCCGTTAAGTGTTGAGCCGGACAAGCTGTTCCAGCGGTTTAGAAAATCGAAGACGCATTCAGAGTCTTTAGGATTAGGATTGTCGATCGTGAAAGAAATTATCGACTATCATCATCTGAAGATCGAATATTCGGTCAGGGGAGGGCTTCACAATTTTATAATCACGATATGAGTAAAATCAGAGGGGAAATTATCTTTCCGATCCCGGAAATTGCGGGAAAATACTTCACTAATATTTAATTTAAAATATTTTATCTGGTTAAAATATTGTTTTTCAGTATATTGACCCTGTTAAAGGGTACTGCTCCTTATAAAAATATAGTACCCGATATTTGTTTTTAATATTTTAACCTTTACCTTTGCACTCCCCTTTTTTAGGAAGGGTATGCTTTATTAAAAGTTAAAGAAAAGCACGAAAATGGAAAGTATTAGTTATAAAACAAAGTTCCTGAATAAGGACACAGTAAAGAAAGACTGGGTAGTGATCGATGCGGAAAACCAGGTACTTGGTAGATTTGCAAGTCAGGTAGCCAAAATCATCAGAGGTAAAAACAAACCAGGTTACACTCCTTTCGTAGATTGCGGTGATAACGTGATTGTGATCAACGCTGATAAAATCAGACTTACCGGTAAGAAACTTACTGATAAAATATATACCACTCACACCGGTTATACAGGTGGACAGAGATTTGCCACTCCAAAGGAGACAATGGCAAAACACCCTAAAAGAGTGATCGAATGGGCTGTGTTTGGCATGCTACCGAAAGGCAGACTGGGCAGAACCTTATTCACAAATCTTCATGTGTATGCAGGTGCTGAGCACCCACATGTAGCTCAGAACCCGAAAGTTGTTAAATTATAATATACTGATTAATGGAAGTAATCAACGCATTAGGAAGAAGAAAAACGTCTGTAGCCCGGATTTATGTAAAACCAGGCAAAGGTGATTTCACGATCAATGACAGAAGTCTGAAAGTATATTTTCCTTCAGAAATTCTTCAAACCATTATTAACCAGCCTCTGGCTTTGTTGTCTGAAGTAGGTAAATATGACATTCAGGCCAACATCGTGGGTGGCGGTATTACCGGACAAGCAGAAGCACTAAGACTTGCGATCGCAAGAGCTCTTGTGGAGATCAACGGAGAAAGCAAGCCTCTTCTTAAGAAAGAAGGTTTCATGACCAGAGATCCAAGAATGGTAGAAAGGAAGAAATTCGGCCGTAAGAAAGCTCGTAGAAGATTCCAGTTCAGCAAACGTTAATCAATATTTATACTCAGAAGAGATATGTCAAAAAAGGTTGAATATAAAGATTTACTGGATGCCGGTGTACATTTCGGCCACTTAACCAGAAAATGGAATCCAAAAATGGCTCCTTACATCTTCATGGAGAAGAACGGGATCCATATTATAGATCTGAACAAAACTCAGGCTTGTCTTGAGGATGCGGCAGCTGCGATGAAAAACATCGTTCGTTCCGGTAGAAAGATTTTGTTCGTAGCTACTAAAAAGCAAGCAAAAGAGATCGTATCTGCAGAAGCAAAAAGACTGAAAATGCCTTATGCTACAGAAAGATGGTTAGGCGGTATGCTTACCAACTTCGCTACAGTAAGAAAATCTTTGAAGAAGATGTCTACTCTGGACAAGCTTACAAAAGACGAAGCCTTCAAAAACTTCAACAAAAAAGAAAGACTGATGTTAGGTCGTGAAAGAGCCAAACTTGAGAAAGTGTTGGGTGGTATCGCTGATCTTACAAGACTTCCTGCAGCTATCTTTATTGTAGACGTTAAAAAAGAACACATCGCAATTGCAGAAGCAAAAAGACTTAGCATTCCTGTGTTTGCAATGGTAGATACAAACTCTGATCCTGATGGAGTAGATTTCGTAATCCCTGCAAATGACGATGCTTTCAAATCAATCAATGTAATCACTACTTACCTTGGTCAGGCCATCGAAGAAGGACTGATCGAAAGAAAGAAGGATAAAGACGATAAAGAAGCAAACGACGAGCTGGAGAGTAAAAAAGAAATCGATTCAAAAGCAGAAGTTGAATAAATTAACGAGTCGTTACTAAGCATAATTATAAAATTGAACATTGAATCTAAACAGGCAATGTTCAATTTTTTTTAAAACAGATAAGTAAACAAAAAACATAAGTATCATGGAAGTAACAATTTCAGCAGCAGATGTGAACAAACTGAGACAAATGACCGGAGCAGGCATGATGGATTGCAAAAAAGCATTGACAGAAGCCAACGGTGATTTTGAAGC
Source organism: uncultured Chitinophagaceae bacterium (assembly GCA_964437245.1). GTDB lineage: Bacteria > Bacteroidota > Bacteroidia > Cytophagales > Cytophagaceae > JANYCO01. The sequence continues at coordinate 8,475 of CAYTGJ010000079.1, read as the reverse complement.
TGCCGTAGATATTCTTAGAAAAAAAGGACAGAAAGTTTCTGCAGCCCGTGCAGAAAATAAAACAGCTGAAGGGATTGTCCTGGTAAAAGTAAGTGCCGATGGTAAAAATGGAAAACTACTTGCCCTGGCTTGCGAAACGGAGCCTGTATCTAAAGTAGATGGTTTCCGTAACCTTGCTCAGCAGATTCTTGAAGTTGCAGAAGCTAAAAATGCTGCTGATGCAGAAGCCTTGTTGGCATTGGCGCTGGCAGACGGACGTTCGGTAAGCGAAAACATTATTGATCTGACCGGAAAGATCGGAGAGAAGATCATTATCCAGAACTATGAAAATTTATCAGGTGAGCAGGTAGTACCTTATGTACACTCGAATGGTAAATTAGGAGTATTGGTAGTATTCAAAGGAGTTGCAGGAGCAGACATCCAGGAAGTAGGAAAAGATGTAGCGATGCAGATTGCTGCAATGAAGCCATTGGCTGTTGATAAAGACGGTGTGGATTCAAAAACAGTAGAAAGAGAGATCGAGGTAGGAAAAGAGCAGGCAAGAGCAGAAGGAAAGCCGGAAGCAATGCTTGAGAAAATAGCACTTGGTAAACTGAATAAATTCTACAAAGATAATACATTATTAAATCAGGAGTTTGTGAAGGACGGTTCTAAGACCATCGCACAACTGCTGGATGGTGTTCAGAAAGGATTAACGGTAACAGAGTTCAAAAGAATTTCTATCGGATAATCTTCCTGAATAATAGTTCATTCTTAAAGGCCTCCCATACACGGGAGGCCTTTCTGTTGGTGGCTTGTATACAAAAGAGAAGGATAAATAAAAAATAAAAAACGAGGGCAAGTTGGCATCTATGCGAAGATATGCTATATTTGCATACTTTTTCCAGAAGGGAAAAATATTGGAGAGATGCCTGAGAGGCCGAAAGGAACAGTTTGCTAAACTGTCGTACTGGGTAACCGGTACCGAGGGTTCGAATCCCTCTCTCTCCGCAAATTTTTTTTGGTAGTTATAAAAATTTTCCTACCTTTGCAGTCCTTAAAAGAAACAGTTTTGCAAAAAACATTTCCTTTAAAGTTCGGGGTGTAGCGTAGCCCGGTATCGCGCCACATTTGGGATGTGGAGGTCGTAGGTTCGAATCCTGCCACCCCGACGAAGAGAGAGTCTTGTAAAAGGCTCTCTCTTATTTTTTGATCATTTTTTAGATATGTATGACGTTTATATCCTTTACAGCTTATCTATTTTATTTAATAAATATTTAACATAAAGCTTCCCGACAAATTTTAAGCTACATTATACAGGTCAGACTATTTTGACTCTATCCCCGGATTTGGTTGTTCTATTGATAAACGGTTTGTGGGGACACAAAAAGGCTCTCTCTTATTTTTTTAGTCATTTTCATTTTTCTACTCCGTAGTGATCGCAGATCCTTCCCGAAAGGAGAACGAACTTTGGTATTTACTTCAATAAAGCTTAACTTTACAATTCACGCTAAATTTCAGAGATTTGAATTACAGGGATATTGCGGTTCACGGAATCGCAGCAGTATTTCTTTTTGTTCTTTTAGGAGTAAAAAATGAGCTTCATGCTCAGACAGTTAAGACACCTGCGCATCCGGGAGGCTACTGGCTTATGTATCTCGGCGACAATAAACTGAACTCCAAAATAGGGATTCATTCCGAAGTACAACTCCGGAATCTCTTCCTGAATCACACCTTAGAAACAATGCTGCTTCGTGTCGGATTGAATGTATATGTAAAGCCATATGCCATGACAACTGCGGGGTATGGCTATTTTCACTTGTCACCTTCCGACGAAGGAGTGATTGGTTCTACGGTATCTGAACACCGCATTTGGCAACAATTGATTCTGCGTCAGAAATATCAGAATATCTTTATGGAGCACCGCTACAGACTAGAACAGCGTTTCCTCCATAATTTAACCAATGAAACCCATCAGCTGGATCACAGAATCCGCTATCGTTTTCAAACGCTTTTCCCTTTGTATTCCATTACACCTCATCTGCGTCATTTTTTCGTTGCCGCCAACAATGAGGTGATGATCAATCTGAAAGGTGAGCCGTCTAAGATCTACGACCGCAACCGTTTCTTCGCAGGATTGGGTTATCAGGTCAGTCCGAAAATGAACTTCCAGATCGGTTACCTGAACCAGTTCGCCAACGTGACTTACAACACCAAAGGGCATGTAGATCATATCTTTCTGGTGGTCATGTCCTATAACATGGATGATTTGATGCAAACTTTTTTGAATAAAAAGCAGGATAAATGATACGACAGATAATGATGACAGCCTGTCTGGTGGTAGGGTACCTGACCGTTCAGGCGCAGACTACAAAGCTTGAAATCATCGAAGATGAATGGGGAGTAAAAGGAGAAATACGCTCTTCCGGCGCTTACAGTGATACCTTGTTGCCTAAACAGGGGCGGGTGGATATTCGTTGGCGGGAACTAACTGACTTGGGTCTGACGACCTACCGTGTACAGGGGCAGACCTATAACCATGTTCCTGTTGGGAAGTGGTCATGGGAAGAAGCTGACTGGAATTATACCGTGGAGGTAGGAGCAAGTATCAGGCCGGTATTTAATGCGAAAGGACAACGGATGAGATGGGAAGGTGTTTTCGCAAGCGGTAAACCGGATGGTTTATGGAGCTTTTCCATGGATCAGGTGTCGACCGCCGGCGTTTTGAAGCCGTTGATGTCGATAGCGATCACTTTTAAGAACGGTAAACCGGCAGGCACAATCGTATTGGAAAATTTCACGACGAAAACAAAAGTAAAAGGAGCCACGGATGAACATGGAGTTGCCAAAGGTACCTGGAGCTACAGCTACAAAAGTGCAGACGGAACGTCAGTGAAAGAAGACCGCATTTATCAAAAAGGTTTGCTGACGGAAATCCGGGTCATCGAAGGAAGTATAAAGTCCATTTCAAAACAGGAGACGAATATACGCTTTCTCGAAAAAGTAGGAACCTCCGGATTGTTTGAAGGAAAAATAATCGGGGAAGAACGTTTTGAACAGGATGAATATGGAGGTGTTGCCATGTCATTGTATTATCATGATTTCAACCAGTTCTATCGTAAAGGATGGCAGTTGGATGTATTCCCTTTTGAAGTTGTAAGAGCGCTGCCTGCGTTCAAAAAGCTGGAGTTCCCCTTGACTACAGAGGAAAAAACAGACATCGCCTACAGCCGTCAGCTAATTAGCCAACAAAAGGATTCCATCAGTTCTCTGTTGTCGGGCAATACCTACATTCTCCGTTCAAGAAGTGGCGAGCTGGACACGACCATTTCTTTTCTGGAAATCAGCCGTGAACGTCTTTTGTATATCGATTCCCTGTTGAACCGTACGGATGATCCCGTTTTCACTTATAAAAACAGGTACGAACAAGGCGTACAACACTGGATTGCCGGGCTTAATCAAAGGAGACATAAAAAAGGCCAGGTTTACGATTCACTGGAAGCACAAGTACCCCGCATTAATATGACGTCGGATTCGGTCAATATTTTCAAAGAATTAAAAATATTGCTGATTAAGAATGAGCAGGTTTTACCGCAGTATTATCAATTTGTAGAAAGTGAACGCATCGCATTAAAAAAAGAAGGAGAACTGAAAGAGCTGGAAGATTTGGTAGAACAGCGTCTGAAGCCCATGCTGGAGTTTTATTCGGACAAAAAAGGCATAGGGGAGGAGATCTATACCAAATGGATCGAAGGTGAAATTGAAGAAATGTTGCATCAATATACCCATACCCCTCAATATGAGGAAGCGTTGCAAATAGGCAATCGTATCCTGAAACGCCTCGATTCGCTGGAATCATGGAAGCCGAGACTGGACACCTTTGACAGGATGCCTGGTGTATTGGAATCTCGATACCGATACCTGGCTTACAATCCTTATACCGGTGCAAACGACATCGAAATCACTGCTAAAAAACGTTTTATAAACAGTGTGCTAAACGAAATGTGGCCCTACATGATCAAGGAAATGGAAGCTGAACAGGACTGGGATAAATGGACTGCTTTATGGAATCGTCAGTTTAATGTCTTTAATTATCTGCTGACCTTCGTTTCAAGGGAAGACGCTGCTGCCAAACGTGTGGAGAGCCGTGTCAGGAAAGAAAAAAAACCGGAGCGTATGCTGAAGGTCATCCTGAATCAGATGGATGATCACTAAACATCAGTCTCTTTTTCATCACGTATCCCCCGCTGTAGACGGGGGATTTTTTTGTAAAAAGGGGGCAGCTATGGAACGTAGTTTGGTTACAACCGGCGAAAAGTTTGTGGGATTAGCTTATAAAGCTTGATCAACAGCTATTAATAAAGCATTATTGGGATTCAAAAGCAGCTTTATATCAGGCTTAAAAATAGTACACTTATGCAGGGAACTGAATGGCTTCGATTGTATTTGTTTATAGAGATCAACGTTGAATATCAGGGCTAAAAATCCTTGCTTTTGGCAACCCCAAACGTATGATGGCAATCGTAGAATAATAACACAGAAAAGAATTTAATTTTCAAACAAAATAATTGAGATATGACAGACGATATTAATCAAGAAATTCCCCAAACTTACTTTGATATTGACCATGCAACGAAAGAAAGTGGCTTTACAATGGCTTCCGACATATTGACTTGTTCTTTGCTTAAAACACTCGCAACTTCAAAACCATCAGGTAAATTCCTTGAACTTGGAACTGGTACTGGCCTATCAACAGCCTGGATACTGGATGGCATGGATAGTAATTCAACATTGATATCGTTCGACAATGATGAGAGTTTTTTAAATATTGCTCAAAAATTTTTAGGCCATGACGAACGATTAAATTTAATTCTTTCTGATGGAGAGGTTTGGGTAAAAAATAATTTGGAACAGAAATTTGATTATATTTTTGCTGATACTTGGCATGGGAAATACTTGCTTTTAGACGAAGTGTTAGAGATGTTAAATAAAGGTGGATTTTATATTGTGGATGATATGTTGCCACAACCCAATTGGCCTGAGGGACATCAAGAAAAAGCAGTTAATTTTGTAAAATATTTAGAGAGTCGCGGTGATTTGACTTTGACAAAACAAAATTGGGCGACAGGAATAATAATTGCTGTAAAAAAATAGCTACGAAAAAAGTGGCAGCTACTAAAAATGGTCTTGTGTTAGATGAGCTGAAGTACAAAAATCAACGGTGGTTCTTCAATTAAACTGTGATAGTTCAGTTTTTGTATGGTTGCCTAAATATTTATATACTATTTTTAGAATTTCTCTCAAGAATGAGGGTACGAGATTCCAGCTACCGGCCACTAACATCTGATAGAAGTTGCCTATTGAATGTTTTGATTCTATTCCCGGATTTGGTTGTTATTAATAAATTCAACGATGGCTAAATAATAACAATTCTATACGAAGCTTCGGTTTGTGTCTCCACAAATCGTTTGTCAATAGAACTACCAAACCCTGGTAATAGAGTCAATGTTTTATCATGAAAATTTTATACAGCATCTTGAATTATTTCCTCATATCCAATTTTTGATCGAAAATATGCTTTTCCATCTGCTTAAAACGTAACCTTTTCGTGCCCTTTTAGTATACAATACTGACCCAGAGGTAACAGAATCGAGTATAGCTGTATGGATTACAGAATTTTGTCGGATCGTTTTTTTACTTGGTTTTGTTATGGGGAAATTATCAAACACTACATATAAGAAATTCATACGATGGACCTGAAATCAAACGAACCTTTTTGGCTGGTGAAAAACGGATTAATCCAGTCATATCCTGCTTTAAGGAAAGATATGAACTGCGATGTATTGATCGTCGGAGGCGGTATTACCGGAAGTCTGGTAGCCCATCAATGTATAAAGGAGGGTTACAGGACTATCCTGATTGACAAGCGGGAAATTGCTAATGGAAGTTCTTCTGCTACTACGTCTATGCTGCAATATGAGATTGATACCCCCCTGTATGAATTGATAGAGAAGATCGGAGAAAAAGGTGCGGTGGCAAGTTATGAGGCCTGTTATAAGTCGATAGACCAACTGGGAAAAATCTGTAAAAAGATCCGCTCCAAAGCCGGATTCCGAAAGAAAGATTCATTGTATTTTGCGGCACTTAAAAAAGATGCAGACTGGCTTCAAAAAGAGTTTAAGGCCCGTAAGAAAGCAGGTTTTGAAGTCAAATGGATGGAGGCAGCAGCGATTCAGAAAAAATATAAGGTGGAGAAAACCTATGGCGGTATTCTTTCCAGGCAGGGCGCAAGTGTAGATGCCTTTATGCTGGTACACGAACTGTTGGAATACAACCGGAAAAAAGGATTGAAGATTTTTGACAAAACAGAATTGGTCAATATAAAATATAGAGCAAAGTCTAATGAAGTAACCTTGAATACAGGTGCAATCATTGAAGCGAAAAAGATTGTTTATTGTGTAGGGTACGAAAGCGCGGCAATGATCAAAGAAAAATTCGTTGACCTGATCAGTACCTATGCCATTGTTTCCGAAGTGGAACCGGAATTGAGCAAGCAATATAACGATATATTGATCTGGAACACTGGAGATCCTTACCTTTATCTCCGTGCTACGGACGATGGCAGGTTATTGATAGGAGGAGAAGACGAGGAATTCAGGAACCCGCAGAAAAGAGATGCACTGATCGGTAAAAAAGAACAAAAACTTGTCCGGTCGTTTGAAAAGTATCTGCCACACGTACCGTTTCATCCCGACTTTGCCTGGGCAGGTACTTTTGGAGAAACGAAGGACGGCTTGCCGTATATTGGAGAACACAGGGATTTTAAAAACAGCTATTTCGTGTTGGGTTTCGGGGGTAATGGGATCACTTTTTCGGTTACCGGGATGGAAATGGTTTCGGCTTGGTTAAAAGGGAAAAAACATTTGCTTGGCGAATGGTTTAAATTCGGACGATAATAAAAATGGTTTGAATCTATCATGATCTGTTCAGGGATTTTATAAAACCTTATTCTCTGTTCTCTATGGTAAAAATAGCCTCCTCGTTAAAGGCATAGCAGATAGAGGGGGAAATAACCGGGCGGGTATCCAGTCCGGTAAAAAGGCTGAAGGCAGGCAATACCAATCGGTTTGGAGAGACCACATAACAGGGGAGTTTCAGAGAACGGTGAGTGGGCAACCGGAGACGAACCCCCGGATGATAATGTCCGATGATACCTGG
>CAYTGJ010000079.1:0-1268 GCA_964437245.1 uncultured Chitinophagaceae bacterium | reverse complement strand
GTTGGGAATGATCTTTTCCCGGATGGTGCACAAACGAGATGCCTTGCAGGTCCAGTGCTTCATGTACAGATTGGATGCCGATCTGCCTTATTTTTTCCGCAGAGATCCTGTCGTGGTTTCCCCTGATCAAGATAAATTTCGTGTGAGGATGATCCTCCACGAATTTCTGAAAAATAAGTACCTCTTTGTTGGTTCCTGCATGAACCAGGTCTCCTACAATGATCACCTGGCTGGGATGATAATGAAGTAGTAAGTTTTGTAAACGTAAAAGATCCTGTTCACTTATGCTGCCTGGCAAGGCAATTCCGTTTTTACGAAAATGAGCTGCTTTTCCCAGATGTAAGTCCGATAGGATCAATGCCGACTCACCCGGCCAGTATACGGCCCGCTGGTTGGTCAGTACCAATTCCTGATGAGCAAATTGCAGGATATGTGTTCTTAAATTCATTTTTTCTTTTTTGTTTCTTTGAGTGTACGTTCCTGCATTCTTCGGATGCAAGTAGCCAGGTCCTCGCTTGATAACGATTGCCGCAGGCTGTCTGCTTTTATCGGGAAACTTAACGGGGTGAAACCGGGGGATGATTTGTACACGATTTTACTCCGGCTGATACGTTGGAATACGGCATGCAAACGAGGTTCTTCCAACTGCTGATTAAATACTTCTGTATAAGCCTGGCGTAGCAGCAGGTTGGAGGGGTCATGCTCTTCCAGTACTTGAAAGATGATTCCGGAAGAGGCTTGTAACGATTTATTAGTACGTTGAACGCCATATACATTTTGGAGCACAAGCCCGGCTATCACGGCAATATCCCGGAATTTACGTTTCGCCATTTCAGCGGCATTGATACTACTCACTACATCCTGCATCAGGTTTTCCTTACTTAATAGATGCTGCAAATCGTTTTCGGATAGTTTGATTTCCGTGTCGGAAAATAATTCAAAGCCATAATCGTTCATGGCCATTGAGAAGCTGATGGGATACAGGCGGCTTATCCGGAAAGCGATCAGGGCAGACATGACTTCATGCACCAGCCGCCCTTCAAAAGGATACATAAATAAGTGATATCCTTCCTTTGTCTTGATCGACTCAACTAAAAATTCATCTTCTGCCGGAATATGTGAATGTTCACTTTGCCTTGCTATCAATGGGTGTAAGAAACGGAGTTCTTTTTCTTCTGCTCCGGCATTTTTGGACAGAGCCAGCTTTTGCCGTAAAAAAAATCCGAGACTGGAGCTCAGGGGGAGTCTGCCTCCCAGCCAGCTTGGGG
>CAYTGJ010000078.1:15382-21679 GCA_964437245.1 uncultured Chitinophagaceae bacterium | reverse complement strand
CGGGGATCGTATACATCCGTATCTTTTGTCCTACCTTCAATACAACCTCCCCCTGCCCCCCTCCAAAGGGGGAAACAAAGGCAAACCCTTTATCATAGTAGGGTTCGTATTTTTCTACTACTTTTCCTTTGTTGTTATACGCCTGCCAGCCGCTGACGATCACGTTCAGGTTTTCCGGCAGGATGTTTTCTATGCCTGTGGCGGATCCATCGCTGAGGCTTTCGGGGTCCAGGCCGGAGTCTCCCAAAAGACTGTCGCCAAAGATGGTCTCTTCTGCCTGTGTTCTTGTTTGTAATAAGCGCCCGAAGCCGTCGCTGTATTGGATGCTGACGATGGTGTCTTCGTTTACTTCGTCGGCGGCATGATGCTCCCGAACGGTCGTTTTTACCCACACGGGTTGTTTGTGTTGGTAAAAGGAAAAGAAGTTGTATTCCATCAGGGTACCGGGCTTCTCCGGATCGGTATCGCCCAGGCTTTCACTGGTTTTTCCTAGCACATAGGTCTTGGTTAAAAATCCTAACGGAGAAAACGAGAACCTGGCTCGGTTGCCGTTGGGATCAATGATCTCTTCGGCTTGCATCACCCGGTAATCGTAAACGGCGGTGGTTTGCATTTCCAAGGGATCGGTAACGGTCAGAGGAAACAATTTATATTCGTCGTAGGCTACAGTGGTGGTATTCCCTAAGGGGTCTTTGGCTTGTAACATCAGCCCTTTGGCCGAGGAGGGATGTTCTTGAAAATCAAATTTCTTACGGTCGGCTTCGCTGTAATAGCCTTGTATGTGTATGTTGTCATGGCCACTGTAGTATCGGTAACCGGCATTAAGGGGAAGATTGGTTTGAAATCCTGAGGGATACTCTGCACTCCAGGAAGGGGGACCGGGGGTGTCTTCGGCCTGGATATACGGTGGTCTTATCGCGTAGAGTTCGGCTACATTTTCTTCGGTCATCACCAGTATTTCTGTACGTACTGGTACGCCGTAGTTCCCGATGCTTCCATGGGCAAGTCCTGTAAAGGAGGCTCCATCATAATAAGTCAAGCTGTGGGCAAGAAGGGAATGGGGAGTTTCGTTTTGGGTGATCTGGTCTTTTAGGGCAAATACGGATCCTGTGCCGGCATTGATCACTTCATAACTTTTGCTTTCTACTGCTCTGCCGATCAGGTAATGCGTGGGTTGGTCACGGTGGGCGTACACTGTACGGGAAAGGGTGGCCAGGTAGGGGCTTGTGCTTCCTCTGCCGGTCAGAGGATCTTTGCCTCGGGGAACTGCCAGGGTGATCTGGGTTTGGGGGGTGCCATAGACATCGTAGTCTTCGGTAAATGAAAAACTGGTCATGGGGTCGTTGCCGCGTTCCCATTGGGTACTGCGGGAGGCCTGGGCCTGGGCAAAAAAGATATACCCGCTGCCTTGTTTGTTGTTCTCTTCCGGACCGTAAGGCTGCACAGGGTCTTGGGCAGGGAGCTGTGAGTGATTAGGATAGGAGAATTCCAGTCGTACTCCCTGCAAGTTCTCGGTAACGGTATAGGGTCTTTTCTGATATAGGTTTGTGTCTAATGCATAGAGCTCGGTGCGAAGATTGCTGCCTCGCAGTGATCGGTAGGCGTCTCGTCTGGCTCTTCTTGGAAGGCCGTTGATCATCGTAATCATTTCCGAAGGGCGCTTTAATACCTGGGGGTCTTCTCTCCAGTATTCGTCTTCGAAATATACTTCCTGCCAGTCGCCTCGTGCTGCTCCTACCGGACCCAGGTGGAACCAGCTGATGGTTTCTGTCGGAGGGTTGTAGTGGACTTGCTCTACGGGAAGAAAACCGGTGGACTGATCGGGGGTATTGTATCTGGTGAAGGATTCGGTGTCGCGCTGGTGTACGCGGCCAAATCCTCTGAACTCTCGCTCCCCGCCGTCCCAGTGGCCATGGTGGTAACTGTATTCGGTGACCAGTTTGCCTTGTGAAAGTTCGTCGATTACTTCTACTCTTGATACTACCTGTACGGGAAAAGGAAGCGTGGTTTTCCAGGGGGTGCGTTTTCCTCCAGGCAATACTCCCAGTTCATTTCCTGGCCATGGATCCACAGGGCCACGTTGCTGGTCTTTCAGGTAATAATAGGTGGAAGGCTTGTACTCCACACGGGTGATCGCTCCCATGTGGTTGTTCATCTGGTTGAGTACATAGGGTTTGGTTCCCTGGGTAAAATCCAGCAGGTACATCCGGCTACGGCCGGGATTCACATGGTAATCGTAGCTCCAAAGCAGGCCGGCGATACCGGTGCCTTTGATATCGGTGAAACGAATGGATTTCGGATCACGCACGGGGGGGGTGCCTCTGATCACGATCGGGTCGCTCCAGCTTTCGCCGCTACGGTTGATCCATAGGGTCACCTGGTTGTTTTCGACGTAGACCAGATCGGTGCTGCCGTCGCCGTCTACATCGCCCAGGTGGATCAACGCGGGATCGTATCGAAAGGGGAAACGGGGGGATTTTTTCATCCGAACCATGGATCCGAATTTTCCATATCCAAGATTGGGCCAGTAACAGAGGTTGCCGTCTTGTATCTGGATGATGTCCTGCAAACCATCGCCGCTCATATCGGCAAATTTGATCCGGGGGTCGGAAAAACTGAGGTTCGGAAAGTTTTTGATCCGTTGTTTTTCTATGACAAGGGTTTTGTAAAATCCTTCTAAGGGGTCGTTGAGAAAACATTCTAACCGGCTGCCGTTCCGAAGAACGTCGGTGATGCCGTCGCCATCAAGGTCCAGGAGTTTTACTTCGGGATCGCTTAAGCTGAAACTGGGGGTATATTTATGTCGGGTAAAATGTTGATGATCCCAGCCTCCGTCGTGTTTCATGGTGTAGTAGCCGTTCACGCCGGGTTTGTGGTAAAGGAGGTCTAGTCTGCCGTCTCCGTTGGCATCCACCAGCTGGATCTGTGGATCGGCTAGTTTGGCGCCGGAGGGAATTTCTTTCATGAAACGGGGCATGTCGTACTGGCCGTTGCCCAGGTTACGCCAGTAGCGGGCTACTCCGTTCAACTGGATGATGTCGGGAAGGCCTGTCCCGAAAATATCGGCCAGTTCGTAGTCGGGGCTGGCCATGGAAACGGGGGGCATGTCTCTCCCATCGACGGGATCAAAGTTCCGGTGCTTGGGTTCAAAGTTGCTGTAGCCAAATTCAAGGGGGGGCATCCATTCGGAGGTATTTCCCTCATGGCCTTCGATCTTCAACTGGCTGAGCATACTTACGCCGTTCAACGGGAGGTGGTCGACCGGAAGTTCTCGGGCTTCTACCCGTTGATCCACGTACGAAAAATGATAGGTTTTTACTTTGGTATTTATATCTTCTGCATGGGTATAGACCTCGATATGGGTAGCACGAAGGGTCGTACGGATCTCAAAGCCTTGCTTGTACACTGAGATAGGATCGGGTCTTGTTTCGTAACGGAACTGAACGCTGCAGAGATATTTACGGATACTCCCCTCTGTATAATCTGCGTATTCGATCTTGCTCAGGTAGACCTGGTCAAAATTATGAGGGTCATCGGGAGAGGCTCCGGGAGAACGGTTTTCTCGGACATAGGTATAGTGAATAACGTTGCCGAAGACATCTTCTGTTTTGCTCAGGTACCATTGGAAGACTTTGCTTTTATAAGCAGGGTCGGCGCTTACGGCTGGATCACGGTAGTGGGATGGGCTGTTGGCCTTGTCCGGGGTGCCGTAGTAGCTGATCAGGCCGTCTTTACTCCACACTTTCCAGTAGTCGTTTTCCGTATCTTTATATCGTTCTATTCTGGCAAAAAGCCCTTCGGTCCGGGGACGGAATGTAGCTTTGTAACCTCCGCCAGTCAGGGATTCACGCTTGATCTCTACAAGGTCTTCGGCACCGGACAAAATAAATACGTCTTTTTCATCGTCGTACAAGGGAATGCCTTTCGAGGTTTTCCGCGCTACGCCTGGAATAGATAAATTCCAACCTAACCCAAAAATACCGCTGCCATGACCGCTGCTGTAAACTAACGTAATATCGGGCTGAAATCCATTGCGGCCGGGAGGAAGGGCGATCGGTACTGAAAAATTACCCGTGCCGGTAAACAGATCCGGTGAAAATTTTTCCCCCATGCCGCCTACCGCGCCACCGCCAACGGGTTTATTAATGATACTTGTGCCACTGCCGTGTTCTGACATACTATTACAAGGTGTTTATTTAATTAACTATTTTATTCTTTCGCTGTCCTGTATAGGCCGATTGTTTAGTAATACTTAGAGTACTATTTTATCAAGCTGATCACACTCTCCAAATACAGACAAAACTTCCATAAGAATCTATAACTTCAAATCAATCATAAAGTAATGATCACTATAAGTCCATCTCCTCCTCTGCCACCAGCTCCACCGATTATACCGCCGCCGCCGCCGCCGCCGCCACACCCGATTGCTCCTTCGCCACCTTTCCCACCAGCACCTGCCACACTATTTGTACCTCCTCCACTACCTCCGGTTCCACACAAAGGTACCTTTTGCCAAAAACCATTTCTCCCGCTACCACCACCAGTAGTTCCCCCTGTAAGAGTAGGAAAAAAGCCAGAAGTATTGTTAACAGCGCCTCCGAAAAAATTGGTGTTAGCGGCTGGAGTGCCTCCTCCCCCTGCTCCTCCAGATAGTATCAAAGAACTCAATGCAGAGACTGCACCTCCCACTGCACCCGTATGAGCTCCTCCGGCTGCTCCATTACCCCCCTTAATACTTACAAAATGCCCTAAGCACATATAGCCTGCATCTCCTACTGTTGTAACATCTCCCCCTGTCCCCAAAGCCCCTCCTGAAGTTGCCGTTCCGGCACTACCACTTAGTCCTCCTTTCGCAATTACCAGGATATTTTGTGGGTTCATAGAAAGATAGACTATACTTGACATTCCATTCCCCATATTACCTGATCCGTATCCTGGAGAAACATATAAAGAATCAGGAAGTAAGTGAGCATCTATCTCAAAATGTGTAATAGCACCACTGCCTCCTCCTCCTCCTCCTCCTCTGTTTGTTCCGGCAGCCCCTGTAAAACCACTACCGCCCTGTCCTCCTGCTCCTATGAGGATCATGTATACTACCTTTGCACCAAGTGGTTTATTCCAAACCTGATAGTGAGGGTTCATAAAATCCACCATTGGTACATAGTACGTTTGTACATTGAGAGAATTATCCGGTAAGTGAAAGATATCCCACATAGTCTTTATATTTTACTCCATTAATATATTAAGTTCTATTTCTTAATGAGCCATAATCATGACAAGCCCATCTCCTCCGTTGCCACCTGTTCCTCCGGTCACGCCGCCGCCACCACCGCCACCACCACAACCGATCGCTCCATTTCCTCCATTCCCACCTTTTCCGGCAGCACCATTCGTTCCTCCACCACTTCCCCCAGAACTGCATAATGGCATCCGTTGAAATTGTCCGGCAATACCATTACCACCACCTGCAGGACCTCCCGCTATCGCAGCGAGAAAACCTGTAGCATCGTTCACTCCACCTCCCGCAAAATTTGTATTAGCTACAGAAGTGCCTCCTCCTCCTGCTCCTCCACATAGTATAGAAGAAGTTACAGTCGATACAAATGACCCGATAGCTCCTGTATGTGCTCCTCCGGCTGCCCCACCCACACCGGGAATACACAAATATCGTCCCAAGGTCATATAAGAAACATTAGGAGCTGTAGATGTGACGGAAGCTCCGGCACCACCGGCACCACCGGAACTTCCTGTACCACTTATACCCAAACTCCCTCCCCGTGCATAAGTCAATAGTACAAAAGGGCTCATGGAAAGGTATATAGCGCTGTCCATCCCATTCCCCATATACCCTCCCCCACTTCCTACCTTTATATAAAGAGTATCAGGTAAAAAACGAGCCGCTATTTCAAGATGCATCATGGCACCACTGCCGCCGCCGCCACCGCCACCACGGTTTGTTCCAGAAGCACCAGAAAATCCATTTCCCCCGATTCCTCCTGCTCCTATCAGAATCATATTTACTGTTTTCACTCCTTCTGGCTTATTCCATACCTGATAGGAAATATTTTCATAAGATGCTCTTGTAGCATGGAAGATTTGTATATTCTGTGTATTGTCAGGCAAATGAAATAAACCCCTCATGTTCAATTTTATTTTAAATAAAACGATTACTAATCCATCAAGACTATTCTGTTATAATGATCACCAGGCCATCTCCGCCTCTGCCTCCGGCACCTCTGATTACTCCGGCACCGCCACCACCACCGCCACCACCCAACGCTCCATTCCCTCCTATAC
>CAYTGJ010000078.1:0-15372 GCA_964437245.1 uncultured Chitinophagaceae bacterium | reverse complement strand
CTCCTATACCGGCTGTGCCTGACGCACCGTTCGTCCCCCCTCCACTACCACCCGAAGCACTCATAGGAGCTTTTCTAAAAAAACCGCTATTCCCATCTCCTCCACCCGCAATCCCCCCTGCAATAGCAGGAAGAAAGTTACCCAATGCAGTGACCGCACCTCCCGCAAAATTAGTATTGGCAGCCGGGGTCCCTCCACCTCCCGCCCCTCCACAAAAAATACTTCCATTAAGAGAGGTTTTAGATGTTCCTGACGCCCCGGTGTTTGCTCCTCCTGCCATGCCTGCATCTCCGGCGATACATAGAAAACTTCCCATACTCATAAAAGGCCTGTTAGAAACAGTTATTGCTGTTCCACCTGCTCCACCTGCTCCACCTGCGGATAAAGTTCCTCCACTCCCTCCTACGCCTCCGTTAGCTGATGATAATACACTCGTAGGCGACAATGAAAGATAAACAATACTAGCCATACCGCTTGCTACCTGTCCTATATTTCCTCCTCCATACCCAACCACTATATACAACCTGTCAGGCAATAAGAATGCAGGAATTTTCAAGTATGTAACCGCACCGCTTCCGCCGCCGCCGCCGCCGCCACGGTTGGTACCTGCCGCACCATTCGCACCACCCCCTCCCGATCCTCCCGATCCTACAATCATTATATTTATAAACCTGGCATTCCGGGGCTTGTTCCATGTCTGAAAATTACGTGCCTCAAAGGCAGGTGCTCCTCTCGTGGAATAAAAAAACTGTATATCCAATGCATCATCTGCTAAATGAAATAAATCCCACATAGTTTCTTGCTATTAATTCAACTAATATTTATTTACTTTTTTGTACTTCTACAGATATCATTAACTTTCTATGATCACCCGACTTTGTCACACACTAGTATTTTCCACCTACCACTGAAATATAATAACCCGCAGCCACTGTAGTTCCTAAAGTTATAAGAATTCTATATCCGGGAGGCAATGCTATGTTCATAGGAAGTTCATAAGGAACCTGGGCCATCATTTCAGACAAATTTGTTGCCGCAAATCCTATTTCATCGTATAAGATATTATTTGAAGCTGTAGCATTAGAGCTTCCGTTATTAATGAATACCCTCGCTACAGTAGCTACATTCGTCCCTGCAGGGCGAAAACGGATCTTTTGTATAAAACCGCCATTCGTAGCGTCCGCTGTAAAAACGACAAGTACCGTACCCGTACCGTCTTTGGCGGTATTCGCAGTAGTGATTGCCGAAGTTCCCCACTGAATATCGGGAACAAGAGTAAAAATAGGATTAGTATTCGCTGCCATATATTATTTTAGTTAAAGTATTGATTTATTTATAGTAAAAAACAATTCCTTGAAATTGCAATTGATTTCCCAAGAGAAATTCCTTCGGGCTTTGTATAATTTCCAGTACCATCCAAATACTGAGTAGCATCATTGGGAAGCTTAGGTGCATAGCCATGTTGAGAAGCAGTAACATTGTTCGTCGTAACATCCGATAAAGATTGCATTGTTTCTGTTACCGGACTATAGGAAGGAATTGCTCCTCCCTTCAACACCTGGGAAGACGTACCAACAGGCAAACGCACAAAATTCCCACTCCCGTCACGGTAATATAGATCGCCTGTGGCATCAGCTCCTATGTTGATTTTAGGACCTATCAATGTCTTATTGGTTAAAGATTGAGCATCTGTCAGCGTTACTACACTATCATCAACGCTAAACACATTTCCTGTAAGAGACAATCCGGCACCATTTGTGTAAACTCCTGCCCCTGCGATCTGAACAAAGGCGATATCCGTACTACCCAATACAACACTGGAATTAGAGCAGTTCCACTGCGTAGCAGCATTCATAATCCCTCCTTCACAAAGTACAGTAGTACTTGCAATTTCTGCTCCTGTATCATTATCAGAAGCCCTGCTCCAGGTACCTGAAGCCACTACATAAATTCCATTTTGAATAGCCTCAGTCTGATCCTTGACAAGTACACGATCATGGGTCACTACAGAGATTCCATCAATGGTCTGATGACCTGAAAGGGTAATATTATCAGTAGTAGCTGCCAACACCGAATTTTTCCAGGTCAACCCAGCAATCAGATTATCAACATAACTTTTTGTCACCGCACCTAAAGCGTGAGAAGGAGAACCGCTCAGTATTAGCAGCCCCGTCATTGTATCTCCATTCAGATTCACTGGCGTGAACCCCAGAATGGAAGCGATCGAGGCATAGGAAGGAACACTTCCTCCTTTCAGTACCTGAGCCGAATTTCCAACCGGGAGTCGAACCAGCTTACCACTGGCATCCCGATAGTAAAGATCCCCGGTGGCATCACCGCCCATACTCACCTTGGGGCTCACCAGCGTTTTGTTAGTAAGTGACTGTGCCTCGTCCAGTGTAACTACAGTATCGTCAATACTAAATTCATTACCAGAAAGTGATATTCCTGCACCATTCGTATAAAGGCTTCCTTCTGTGATCTTCACAAAAGTAATATTCGTACTTCCTAAGGTAACTGCACTATCTGTGCAATGCCATTGTGTACCTTTATTTAAACTACCTCTTTCACAAAATACCATAGAATGAGCAATCTCTATCCCTGTATCATTATCAGAAGCTCTGACCCAAACACCGGTAGCCACTATATAAATCCCGTTCTCCGTAGCATCGGCCTGATCTTTGACAAGCACCCTATCATTGTCTGACAGGGAAACGCCATCAATGGTTTGGTTCCCGGAAAGGACAACATTATCTGTCGTAGCGGATAATACAGACTGCTTCCAGCTATTGACAAGCATAATAGAATCAATGAGATCTTCGAAATTCGATTGTGACGGATGATCTCCGGTTTCGAAAAATGTTTTTAGGGTACCTCTATCTTGTATGGACATATGAATTCTATATTTATTATTTTAATATTAATAACCATTCAATATTTTATTTCGGCCATTCCGGCGCTTCTCCTTTGTATCCAATTACGAATAAAATATCAGTGATCTTGGCATTTTGGAAAAGGCCTTTAAATTCCTGTTTAAATTCTAGTTCCCAGGTACCCTCTATTCCTGTACCAATGAAAGAAGCCCAGCCTGCTCCATTATTTTTTCGTGTACTGATGATCGCATCACGGGCTGTCGCATTTTTCACTTCTTTGCTGGTTTTACTTCCTTTCGGAGTATACCGAAGGGCTTCTACCGGAAGCTCATTGATCTGAATAATATTTGCCTCATCATTAGCGTCCAGAGGATCCATCTCATCTGATTTGACAAAATACATCATCAGGTTTCTAATCTTCAGTTCCCGGATATTAGCCGGAAAATCCTGTTTTGTAACAGTAAACGTTACTTTCATAGGTGTACTTGTCTGATCCGGATTATTCAGGTCGTACCATTGGTCCGCAAACTGATTACGGAAACTAAACGGCCGTTCGCCATCCACATCCACATCTAATTCTTCAACTACCTGCATCCGGTAAAAATCATCGCTGAGTGCTGTATATTCCATTGTGAACAAAACATCTGCAATAGTAGAATAATCAAAAAAGTTAGACGCTTTCGGCATACTGAAAATCCAGCGTCCTTCCACTCCTGTATTTTCGAACGGAAAGAGTTTGTCATTTGTGTTCAACGGATCCAATTCAAACAATCCTGTAGCATTCGTGGTAGAAGTAAGAGCTACCGATTCGGGAGAACGCACTACCGGTACTTTTTGAAAGAGCATACCTCCTGTGACTGCATAAGTAACCCCCAGATTTGACAATGTAGCTTTAATACCTTCAGTAGGAGGGATCAACGCTATCACAGAAGTACTCACCTTACGGATCAGTCTCAAATAGTGCCCCGGGAAATCCCGGTCAAAATGTTTCAGGTTCGTTTCGAAATAAAGCACCCCTGTTTCCTTGAAACGCTGAAACTCCGAGGGGAACATTGTTGCAAGGGAAATCGTTTTGGTAAGTTCCAGCTTCCGTTTATCTGTATTGAATGCAAATTGATCCAACTGAAAAATATCCTGTAAAAGCCGGGTAGAACCCGTCAATCCTTTTCTATCAGTAGAAGTATCTTCTCCTGATCCACTTTGCAGTAAATTATCCGCAGGAGCAGTCCAGTAATCATTCTTAATAAAATCGGAAGGTACTTCCTGTCTCTCAAAAGCCAATTGTGTCTGAGCAAGTTTTGCTATAGCTGTTGATTGTTGCAGGAAGAAAGAATACACTCCTTCCAAAATACCACTCATCCAATCATACAGTTCTGCATTGGTAAACTTATTATTCAGAAAGTCTACAGTAGCCTGTGCATGATCTGCCTGCAATTGAGAAATCTGCCGCTCCTGCCCTACTACCGCCAGATGATCATTGGCAATTTTCACCTGCTGATTACCAATCTCAATATCTTTCCCGGTGAGTACCTTTTGGAATTCCCACTCCTGCCTACGACGTTCAAAAGAAGACAATAGCCCGAATACCTGAGCATTACGATTAGCATTATTAATTCCTGCCTCTGCAGAAGCTCTGGCAATTAATGCAAGCGTTCCTCCCGCTGCTGCTGCTGCTGCACCAACGGCTCCCATACCAGCACTGAAAACACCTATCATTAACTCTGCCATTTGTTTAGCTGTGTCCAAAGTTGTCCGGATATTGGACAACATGGCAATAGTATCATACGCCTCAATAGTAGAAAGTTCAAATCCATTCAATCCGGAATCAATCATTTCCTGCAATTCATCTGCCTGCAATTGTGCACGATCACGCTGTAGTTCTGCCAGTTTAATACTATCCATGGACTCTTTCACCCGGAGATCCTGCAACTTGATACCCGCTTTTGACAATGCAAGGTCCTGCTTTGCTTTCAGAAGACTGTAACGCTCTGCATCCAGTTTCTCAAGAGTAGCAAGCATAGATGCCTCTACCTGCTGAGCCAACTGAACCAATTGCTTCGCTCTTTCTACCAACGTCTGATAACGATAGATCGTAGGTCTCAGAACAGCCGTTCCAGGTAATTGAATCGTTCCTCCCGGGCCGATCGAAGGAATACCTGTCACCGCATCAATAGGAGCGGCAAAAGGATCCAGTTCCCGCACCACCCCTGCAATATTACGGCAGTTACGTATTTTAAACAGGTTCAGTTCCGCTTTCATCCGGAGTACTGTCACTATAGGATTTGAAGGAATACAGAAATTAAAATTAACGGAAGGCTTGTACTCTATCTTATAATCGATCAGCTCATTCAGAGATTTTTTAAGATCCTTCATCAAAAATATTCTGGGATCCTCCGTATTAAAATTGTTCAAGGTAATTGATGTAAGATGCTCCGTTGAACCCGTAATTTGCTCCGGCGAAATAATTCCGGAAGAAATCGCCTCGGCTGTTCCATGCAACTGTCCCAACACAGAATCATCCGAGAATACAGTATCAGAAAGTAATACGGAAACTTCTACTCCAGTAATTTCGGCTACCTTATCCAAATATTGCTTCGAAAGCAGGGCCGTTTGATCTTCTATATAATTTCTTAATTCCTGGTCAGCATTCAAAGTCATGTAGACATCCGAACCCGTTTCCTGCTCTCCCGACAGATAATCGTGCACCTTGTTAAAGAAAGATGGATTATCCAACAAAACATTAACCGATGTCCGGATAAGTCCTATTTTCTCTCCTATCGTAATATCCTCATCAGCAAGAACAAAACGAATATCATTCAACAGCTTATCTAAATCCGATCGTTTTCGTACATGTAGAATATCCTGCTTTAACGTTGTCCATACAGGCATCCACTCAGGATCTTCTTTAATCACTGCTTCTACTTCCACTGCAACATCGTCAATCACCCGGATCGCATCATCATAGGGAGATTCAATCCCTTCATCGTTGAGTAAATCCAACGCTGTTTCATATAACTGGCGAGCTCTCGGCACCGATTCTGAATTATCTTGCGTATATTCACTGTCTGCATAGTCCAGCATACATTGTGCGACAGACATAATTGTATAACGGGAATAACTATTCGTTCTCACAGAAGCAATTGAATGCGGGTCAATGGGGTTCGTTAACCACTGAGAAGATTTTTCAAACGAATTTAGTTTACCACTCATCAGACTTCCCAAATAATATTTCTGCGAGACTCCGTAAGCAGAAGCTGAAAAGATAATGTGTAGTTCTTTAATTTTTTCCGGAGCAAAATCTGCCGCAATACTATCTGTTTTGAACAATAACTTTGTCCAGTCATTCCCTGTAGTAAACGCTGAATAACTGGCATATGTCTGATAATAGGCATTATTTTTACTCTCCGAAGTAGCATATATAACAACTTTCGTTGAACCATTCTGTACAAAATTCCGATCCAATAAAAGTAAGCTAAAATGAGGTTCCACAAGATCTATAGAATGGTCTGCCGGTAATACATAGATCATTCTATTATACGAGACCAAAGGATTAACCTCTGCACAAGTGTCATTATTATTAACATTATTTTTTTCAGGGTTCGCTACACCACTACTGAAATTGATCATTGTCAGCCTGGGAACTGCCAACCTTTTCTTTTCAAAATCATCTAAAACAACATTCTCCGAATCTTCTTCTCTTAATCCATAATATATTCTTCTATTCCCTCTTTCTTTAGCACTATAATCATATACTAAACGATACCAGTCCAAAGCCTCTTGATAATAGCCTCTTTTATTAAGTAAAAAAGCTATATACATAGGAACGAGGTATTGATATTCCTTTACATAAAAAGAAACAGATTCATCCAGCGTCTGATTTCTCTGAAAATATTTTTTATTGGTTTCTGCTAACTGACGATGGTCTTTTTCCCTTGGATTATAATAATTAATCCCAAACAAAGACGGATTTAGCTGCATCTGCCGGAAAGCACCTTGCACAGGATTCAGAGAGAAAGAATAATCGGGGCGGAACAGTACTGCCGATATCAGGATTTTATCTCCTTCCTGTAACCCAGACAAGGCTCCTCCAGACGATACCTGATAAATAAAATATGGATTATTCCCGGAATCAAAATACATATTGATATAAGTCACTTTATCATAAGTCATCCGAGTCCAATTCCTGATCACTGTTCCATTCTGAGAAATTATTTTATAACAAGTACTATATGTTTGACTAACTTCGTTTCTATAGGAAAATACGTAATATAAATATCCTTTAGACGGTTCGTACAAACGGATTACTCCCACTATTTTCTCCAGCTGATCACTGAGGGTGGTTCCTTCCATCTTTGTCTCAGTATATATTTTGCCCGGCACTTCAATAGTCGTGACAACAGGGGTAGGAATATAAAGTGCTACCGCCGGTAATGCCCCTCCTGCTACTTTTACAAATTTTATAATAGGTATAGGAGGCGGGTTACTAACTGAAGTGATGTAAGTAGGAATATTAAACGTGTCAAAATAAATAATTTTTCGATCTATGTTATAGAGAGGATAGTCCAGATAATAATTACCATGATGATCCCAATCATCCTCTTTTTTCGACATCTCATCGTCTAACCTTATCACAAATATCTGCTGTTCTGAAGTATTTTTTCGATGAGCTCCCACTAACAGATGTACAGCTTCTGTTTCCGGAAGTTTATGATTTAATACAAAAGGACTCGTAATAGTACCAAAACGATCACTGGTTATTTCTATCTCCGTAAGTGTATTGTTCCAGGTCTTTTTATCTAAATCGTAATAAGTTTGAGCTAATATTGAACCTGAAACTTTTTGAAGAAAAAGATACAAACGACGTTTCCCTTCTTTATTTTTGTAGACTGTCAATCCGACAAAATTATACACGTCATTCCCTTCAAATCCCTCTATCAATTGCCAGTCTGAATAAAATTTACCGTTAGCAGGATCAACAGATGCCCAGAAATAATTACCGTCTTTCGAATAACCGACCAGATATACCAGTTCCTTATGAATCAAGTCCGTCTGATAATATACATCCTTTTTAGAAACTTGGGTTTTCACCTGTATAGATCCGCAAAGCGAAATACTATTCACTTCTAAAATAGTATCTATATACTGTTTGGTATATTCATAAGCAGCAGAAGGAGTCAGCAGTGAACTATTCCGTAGCTTATTCAACAGCTCGTTGAATGCCGTTGATTTCTTTCCTATATAAGAAGGGAGAAGGATATTTTCCGGATACATAAACACAAACTGTGCAGCCCTCCAGGTAGCATAAGAACCCATCCACTTCCATTCCTCTTCAAACTTAGTATTATTAATAAACCAACCCGGATAAGTATTCTGTAGCAGCCCTGTTCTGACAGACCACATCACTCCCTGAAGAGTTTCAAACGCTTGTGAAATACGGGTCGTACGTTGGCAACAATTGTTTTTCAGATCAATCAGAAGTTTATCAGACCCATCAGAAGATTTTTCCAAGAGAGTTTCTCCTGAAAAATCCGTTGCCATAATGAGTGTGTCACGCAGTCCGATATATAATTCATCCTCCACCTCTCCAATCATATTCTCGTGGGCTTCCCACAAGTTTTTTTCAATATCGATCCTTGAGCTCAATCGTTCCACCCAATCCTTTCTTAAACGCTTAGTAGCTCTCCAATCCTCAAGTATAAACGCCCTTTCTTCTTCAGAAGAACGCAGTATAAAAAAGTCTTGAGAGAGAATTATTCCGAGTTCTTCTTCTTCTTCTTTCCATTCTCCATATTTAGCCGTTTTATATACCTGAAGAAGAATATTATATAAATCATACAAATGTTCTTCATACAATTCATCCAATTCCTCTGCAAAGTCAATAACCTTACAAAGCTGTCTGTATCCTCTTAAATCAATATTAAGATTTATTAGATCCTGAATAATTTCTTCACCTTCTTTCTCCTTTCGTGAAAGCAACATAAGATCTCCCACAGACACATTGAATACTTCTTCGTCTTTGATGAGAGCTCCTATTCCGTGTAAAGTATCCCAACATACGATCGTATCATCCCCTGAATTTGCGATATACCCTTTTCTGTCTCTATCAATAAAAAGAGCGACAGGCACATCAAGGTTATTACCGAAAAATGTATTAGACCATTGCCGGACAAATACTGCATCTGCACTAAATTTCTGAACCCGGTTATTATCCCGATCTGCAACATAGATATTTCCTGATTCGTCAGTTGCCACCCCGTACGGTTTATTGAATTCCCCTTCTCCTGTACCGGAAGTTTCTCCTTCTTTACCCAAACTATTAAGATAATACCCTTCAGAAGTAAGTTTCAATACACGATGATGATTTACGTCTGCCACAATAAGATTACTATCTACATCTATATCAATACCCCATAAAGTATCAAATCTTGATTCCGAAATAGTAATTCCCGGCTGCAACAATACAGAAGTAATCTCCTGAGGAAAACGGAACCGGCGAACAGTTCCTGTATCAAGCGTTAGATAAAAATAATTGTCCACTCCCGTTACAAGCATATTTGCAGAGGAGAATACCCATGGAGAAGAATCTTCAGGTAATATCAATCCTCCGGAAGTACTTCCCTTAGGAATCCTAGTAACCGTATTTGTGTCTGTAATCACTACAACATTATCTTCTGCATCCACAGCAATTGCTGTAGGAGTCTCCAACCCACTTGTCCATTGATCAATCGTAGTACCTGTTTGTGGCTCTATTACTTGTATCCTATTATTACCAGTATCTGCAACATAGAGAAATCCTCCGCTATCAATAGCCAGATCCGAAGGAGCATCAAATTCTCCTGCTTCATCCCCTTCTGATCCTACTGTAAAAATAAATACCCCCTGAGGATTCACCTTTTGTATAGTACTATTTACCTTATCCAGCACATAAATATTTCCTTCCTGATCTATTTCCAGTCCTGAAATAGTTCTATATAAAAGATTGCCATTCCCATACCCTCCGAATTTCATCAAATAATTTCCCGAAGGGTCATATTGGCAAATAACTCCGGTAGTAGCATCTGCCACATAAACATTTCCAGCTTTGTCTACTTTAATTTTACCAGGAATAAAGAAAGTTCCTCCATTATCTTCCAGGCGTGTGAACAGATTGTTAATTTCCTCGTCTGCTAATCCCCTGTTCCATATACGAATCATATCCAGCGATCCGGCAAAATAATATCCGGAAGTTTCGTCTGAAACCACAGTTCCTTCATGAAACTTTATCCTCCCTTCATACAACGCTCCAATATTGATCCCGTCAGGAGAAGAGGATTTCGGAAACACAGTCTGCGAATTATCAGAATCAGCCAGCAGACCATCCAGATACAACCGGAAAGTTTCCTGATCTCCATCAGGAATTGTTTCAAATACTACACAGATGTGATGCCATACTCCCGACATAATCTTTTGTGCAGTCAAAAACGTACTGTTAGCTCCATTATATAATCCTGCATATAAACGTCCCTTGTAGATATAAACAGCCAACCCTTTCTGATGATCCCCTTGTTTATAAAGCACCTGAAATTGCGAAAGGTCTTTCTGGGTTACCTTAAACCATAATTCAATGCTACGCTCTGAAAAATCAGAAGCATCCAGTTCTTCATCAGAAGCAATGGTGAGAACATCGTCTATCCCGTCAAACAACAACGCTCCTCCTGTCTTCCCTAAAGAAGACCAGGCTGGAGCACCAATCAGAGAGGCATTATGTATTTGCAAATTACCGGATGAATCTCTTGCACTAATGCCTTCAAGATCATCAAGGCGATACATTGCAACAAGTTTTTGTGTATACAAATGAGGATTCCCAATCACGTTAAGGACTTTACCATCTGTATCAAGCTTCAGAATCCGGCTGTTGGCTCTATCAGATAAGAACAAATTACCGGAATTATCTGCCGCAACTACACCTGGATATTCAGTCATCAACTCTACCTGATTATCATACAGCAAGGTAAAAGAAGTATTCGCTGTTACTGCTGTAAATTCAAGGTAACTTTCCTTATCTTGTACGATCACAGAACTCCATCCAGCCTTTCTTATAGCTCTTAACAGTCCTTTCACCACATTCTCTGATGTAGGGGCTGTTGCAGTGTATATAACCGTCTGTTCCTCTAAAGCAAGTTTAATGGTATCTCCGACTCTGATTCTAGACGGTGTAACATGACTCACCTGTTTTACTCCGGCTGCACTCTCAACAACAGTAATGATTAGAAGTTCTGCCTGTGTCGTATAAGCTGTCAGATCATGCGGGAGTGTAAAGCGTTGTATCCTGCCAATTCCTCCACCAGATCCGGAGTAGTCAACATTATCAGTCACATACAATTCCTTATTAGTACTTAAAGCAAGGTCTCTGGAATTTGTAAATTCTCCCAATCCGGCACCAGAGCCTCCAAAATCCCACATTAGAGAAGCATCTTCCAGTGAAAAGCAAAGAACACTCGTACTATCCAATACAATAAGCCCTTCCGAAGACAACTGCAATGCTTTCGGATCCGTCAGATCACTTATCCAAGTAGTAATTGCTCCCCCTGGGGCCATTCGCTGAATACGTTTATTTTCCTTATCTGCGATGTATGTATTTCCATCAAAATCTACTACAACCGCAACAGGAGTATCCAACTGAGCAGAACCACTTCCACTTCCACCATGGATCAAATAAGCAGGAGTTACGACCTCTTCCCTAAGTACTTTCAAAGCCGTCAACTTGTCCTGCACCTGATCTTTTCGTAATTTCCAGAGGTCTACCGGATTAGAAGGGGTCAATGTATTAATATCAAAAGGATATTTGATATCCGCCGGTCCGAGAAGATCCGGATCAATAATAGGAATTGGATTATTTTTATCATCGGTTGCCCAGCGACCACGCATCGCATTCAGTTGCCAACTTAAATAAAGAGGGATTGCTCCTATATAGATTTCTGAATTTCCATCCAATTCACTAGCGATTAGTTCACCGGTCAATCCGCTATCTTTATATTCAGTAATAACAAATTTATTAGTACTCTCATCCAGCGTTGCCACTGCCACCAAATCCTCTGGATCATTTTTTTCAATGTTTCTGAAGAATCGTATTACGCCTCCTATTTCATCCATTTCCAGATGAATATATCCATTCTGATCAGTATTTATTCCCCATTGAACACCACGGATATTCCATCTCCGAAGAATGTCCGTTTCATCTCCCAGCTTAACTCCATCGGAGAAAACATCTTTACGAGTATCCGTAAGTCCAAACAATTCTTCCAGATCCTTCTCATCTAAATAGAAGTCTTCCAATTTATTTTTAAGTGCTGCGGCAAAAGGAGTCCAGAAATCATATTCATTCTTCATTAGCGCCCTCATTACTCCAGCCAATTCATGATCGGGAAGTACAGCCATCTGATTCATTCCTTGGAATTTTGCCAGAGGTTGTCTCTGATAAGCTTCAATCTTTTCCATCGCCTCTCTAAAATCCCAAGAGAACAGATTGGAAAGGTTATACAACCATTTGCTCCATCGCTGTTGTTCTCTCAATGAATCTGGAATATTCAATCCTTCGACTTCTTTCACTACAGCTACCGCCTCTGTACGAATTATCTTAGCCAGATACATAAAAAAACCTGTAGATAAAAGAAGTAACTTCTCTCTTAGTACAGCAACCTCTGCGGCTGCAAAATCATTAAAAGAAAAATTAATAGGTTCTTCACTAAACTCTGTTATAATTTGTTCCAACAACGGCCTGATTCCTCCAGGCATTACAGACAAATAATCCTCCCAGGAAACCATCGCTACGACTTTCGGTTCTATAAAAAGCTTCGCTAAAAATTCAGGATTCGCCGTATAATCAATACCTAACCGTTCTGCCAGACGGATTTTATCTTCTTCTCTCCGGATCATCCGTACTTCATTATAACTTGTACCGATCGATTCCAATAGATATTTATAAGCCTTCAACGAAAACTCACGAATCCCAGCTGCTAAAATTCCATGCTGTTCTACGGTAGGTTTATAGACGGAAAGATATCTTCGCAGAACCTCAATCGCAATTCTTGGCTGACAGACCTTATTCTTAATAGGAAGCTGGTAACTCAATAAAGTTCTGATAAAAAACGCCATTTAATTCTTCCAGCGTAAATGGTTTTTTAACTACTACTGAACGATCTCTTCTTAATACTTCAGTAGTATGATATAAATTTTTAGAAACATAATTGATCAGATCCGTTAAATAAGCGAGTGGACTTACAGCCGCTTCACAATCGTCACAATAACATTGTTCTCCAATTACAGCCTCCATTTCATTCCCTACCGGCACAGCTGCTTTATTGATACGGTAACCGGCATTCTGAGCCATAAACTGATTGGCTATCTCCTGCGTAATATTCTTTCTCACAGCAGCCAGTGTATACAATCTAGCAGCATTAAAATCACCTATTATTTTATTAACAGCATTTACGAAATCACTCTGAGACACTTCTGAAATCGAAAGTGCATCTGTATAGCCATTATTAATAAGTACTTCAAGCAATCCTATTACATTTTCATCCGCTATACCCAGATCGACTGTTACAGTATAAAGACTGGCAAGTGCATCAAGTTTTTTAATTTCTTCACTAGCAGAAGCTTTGAGCTGAAGTAATACAAAAGAGCTGTTATTAAAATTATGAGTGACCGTCACATGCCCACCTTCATTCACTGCCGTCACATAATCCCAGTCGTCAGCAGCATTATTAATTGCGGATGTTAGTCCTTCTACCACTTCAGATAATGTTCCTGTAGAGGAAACATAAGTAATAGTGGCATAATTATTCAGTTTGAGAACATATACATCTCCTTTCCCAACTTCCATTGGAATAATATTCGTAATCTGAGGAAGAGAAGCCGTTGCATTCTGAACAACTTCAATTCTTAATTTCCCGTCCAGATGGTTCTTAAGTCCTCCCAACGCTACAATGTCATCCAATGTATCAATACCTTTGCTTGTCAGAGCATTGATAAGATGATAAGGTAAAAGTATCCCTATTTCTCCAAGCAGGTTGGACAAAGCAATCGCTGGCGAACCTTTCTTTGAAGAGGCTTTTATAACCTTTGTCGTAATTGCAAACGATACATCATCATCATTTCCTGTTACTTTCACATAAGTAGCTTCATCCTCAGGGGTAACCATTTTCCAACCACCTGCTACAGACTCGATCGAAAAAGGTATATCGTTGTCCAGACCCGTTAACTCTATATGAGTCGTTTCGTCTGAAACACTTACCTCACTCCATTCCCCTCCTATCTGTATAATACTGAAACGAACATTGCTGCTTGGGGCCACAATATCCAAATAGGTTCCGGAATCACTGGCAATAACCTCTGCCCAGGCACCAGAATTCGCCCCTTGAATGGCAGCCTCCAGTCCTCCCGTCACATTTGCCACTGTAGCAGCAGAAGCGGTAAAACTCACCGTTTCTTCTTGGTTGATTTCCAATACATATACAGCATCTACTACAACGTTCACAGGAGTAATCCGAACCGTATGTTTATGATTAGCATCGCCTACCTGTGTTGTAACAACTGTCATAGCCGCAGATTCTTCTTTAATTAAGGCCGTCAGTCCTTCCGTCACATTTACTACCGTAGCAGCAGTAGCGATATATTCTACTATCGATACCTTCTCCGGTATTTCCTCTAGCGTGACTTGGTCAATATACCATAATGATTCATCAGGTATATTGACCGACTTTTTCATATCTACTACGAAATCAAAAGAAATTTCATGCCTGTTTTCTGTAGTAAACACCGATTCTATTTTCCTGTAGACCGTTCCTGAGCTTCCTGGTTCAAAAGCAATAAGTTCTGACAATTGACTCTTATAGTATCCTTTCGGAATGAAAAATGCCGTTGTATTATCTTTCAACAAACTACTACTTCCTCCGTCCTTGACATATACACTTATCTTATAACGTGTATTTTGCTTCACTGCAATAAGAGTATTGGTAGAGAACAACACAGACATTCCGGCTGGTAAATCTGCACGCCAATTCATCGCCAAACAATAATTACCTCTATACTCCATAGAATCAGAACGTGTCAGGGTAATAACAGAAAGATCAGTACCCACTGTCAATCCCCAATCATTGGGGAGACCTCCTCCCTCGTCTGATGTATTTTCAAAGGTCCCCTTGTCCCCATCTACAAAAATATTTTTCCGTGACTTGACAAGCCGGTATTTCTGACCAGTTTGAACATTGGATGGCGTAATGAGTGTGATCTGAGGATCAGAGGCCGATGCCGGTTGATCTTCTGTAATTTCAAGTTCTCCAGTTTCTGCCAGAATGGCCTCCGTCAACCCTGCGGTTACCTCTTCTATCCTTGCTTCTTGTACTTTATAAGAAACAGTACTGTAATTATTCAGAGTAGCCAAGAAAAGATCCCCGACCTCAGGATTGACAGGAGTGAGATTCACTACCTGCGGATTACTGCCTCCTGCTTGTTCAGC
>CAYTGJ010000077.1:10125-21731 GCA_964437245.1 uncultured Chitinophagaceae bacterium | reverse complement strand
AAAACACCCCTATAGAGACCTTGGAACCAATAATATCTGTTGAAACAGGCAAGGTGGCAAAACCGGCAAAAATAGCCGTAAAAATCACCACCGGGGCCAGTTTAAATAAGACCCGGTCTGCCGTAGCAGGTACAATATCCTCTTTCTGAATGAGTTTAATAAGATCTGCAAAACTTTGCCCCAGGCCGTAATACCCTACCTCCATAGGCCCCATACGGTCTTGTACAAAACCCGCTACTTTCCTTTCTGCCCAGAGTATAAAAACTGCGTAAGTAAGAATAAGTGGTAATATGATCAGAAATGCAAGCATTTTCCCAATGGATGGCGCTAAATTAAAGCTAAATTGTGAGAATAGAAAAACAAAACTCCCCTAAAAACGAAACTACAACCGGGTAGTTATCCATAGTCATTTTTTTCTACCTGATTATAAGTACACCTTCCCTCCTCCGCTCCGCAAAACTTAGTAGAAAATAAACTATTCACAGAAAAAATTTAACGATTGTTTTTATAGTGCTAAAAGCCGTTAAAATAAATTTAAATACAATCATATAATTATCAATCAATTACAATAAAATATTGACTAACTGTATTTGTGGTTAATATGCAACAAAATACCAACAAAACACTACTAATCAAATAATTATAAAACATTAACCTATCCGAAATTTGGGTTTGTGCCGGTTAAGTAGAATGTTTGATATAAGAAACAGGTCTTATGAATAGAATTGCCAACATTTTACTAATAAACTAACTACTATTTTTCAATTCTATCACTATGATACAACAACTACTAACCACCCGGATATTTTGGGTATCCTACCTCCTTTTTGGAATGGTTACCCTTTCCCACGCTGCTACCTTCACAGTCCTCAATACAAATGATGCAGGAGGAGGCTCTTTGCGTCAGGCCATCCTGGATGCAAATGCCAACGGAGCAGCGGACATTATTGAATTTAACATTGCCGGAGCGGGACCTCATACCATCACCCTTGCTTCCCCTCTCCCGGCCCTGTCGACAGCGATTACCATCAACGGATATTCACAGCCGGGATCCGGTGCAGGTGCGCTCCGCATCATCCTGAACGGAAACAACGCCGTAGGAAATGCTCTTGAGATCAATACTGCCGGTCCTTCTACTATACGAGGGCTGGTGATCAAAAATTTTACGGCCTTTGCCATTTTTATACAGGGCGTAAACAACAATTCGATCCTGGGGAATTATATCGGGATCGATGCCGACGGAACCACTGCTGCCCCTAACGGTTTTCACGGGATCACGATCTTTAATTCTGACCAGAACACAATAGGAGGAATTGCCCCGATCGACCGGAATGTCATTGCCTCTAATAACCAACACGGGATAAGTCTTGAATCAGGGGCCAACGATAACATCATACGAGGAAATTATATAGGATTGAACTCCGCCGGCAATGCCGACCGGGGAAACGGACAACATGGGATCAACATTGACGCTTCTCCTTCTAATACCATTGACCAGAACGTCGTTTCAGGAAACGGCCTCAACGGGATTAACATTGCCAACAATTCAGGGAACTGTATTGTTTCCGCCAACAGCGTCGGACTAAATGCCGCCGCCAGTGCTTATCTGCAGAATGATCAAAACGGGGTAAGTCTTTTTAACACTTCCACTGCGTGTACGATCAGCAACAATAATATTCTGGGAAACGGAGCCAACGGGATCAACCTGGACCAGCTTTGCACAGGAAATGCGATTACAGGGAACACAATATCCGGAAATGCATTCAATGGCATCAACATTCTCAACGGCAGTGGCAATACTACTATTACTACTAATAAAGTAGGAACAAACATTGCCGGCACCGCCATACAGGCCAACGGTGCC
The DNA here is from genome assembly GCA_964437245.1 of uncultured Chitinophagaceae bacterium. Taxonomy (GTDB): domain Bacteria; phylum Bacteroidota; class Bacteroidia; order Cytophagales; family Cytophagaceae; genus JANYCO01. The sequence continues at coordinate 19,867 of CAYTGJ010000077.1, read as the reverse complement.
AATGGAGTATTCATTTCCGGCTCAAACGGATGTACCATCGGAGGCGTAGGCACTGCACTCCGCAATGTGCTCTCCGGAAACATCCAGAATGGCATTGCTGCAGTACAAAGCAACGGGCTTACGATCAAAGCAAATTACATCGGGCTGAGTGTATCAGGACTACTCGACTGGGGGAACCAATCACAAGGGATTAATCTGGACGATTGTGACAACGCTGTGATCGGCGCTAATAACAACAACGAACGAAATTATGTATCCGGAAATCAGAATCACGGTTTCAATATTTACAACAACAGTGACAACATCACCATTCAGGGAAACTATGTAGGGACAGACCATACCGGGAATGCGAAAGTAGGCAATAACCTTCACGGAATTCAGATCGACGGTTTTACCGGCCCGTGCGACAACATCAGTATTCTTAACAATGTACTTTCCGGAAACGGTAACTTTGCAGGAACACTCCCAAGTGATCCCGCCGCTCCCACCTACTGGGCCACCGGAAACGGGCTCAATGCGGTAAACAATTGTACAGGTCTTATCGTAAGAGGAAACCTGTTCGGCCTGGGAGCCAATGGAACCACACTTTTAGGCAATGCGGAAAACGGAATGGCACTGGCCGATATTCCTGGTGCCATCATTGGCGGGAGCCGTTCAAACACCAACGAACGTAATATCTTTTGCGGTAATGCTTTTCACGGAATAGTGCTGTATCAATCCAATAATTTCTCTGTACGCGGCAATATTTTCGGCACCAACGACGGCACTACACTTGATCTCGGGAACCAGGATTCCGGAGTGATCACAATCAATATAAACGGAGGAACGATCGGGGGCACAGGAGTAAACGACGGGAATATCATGGTACACAGCAAGGAAGAATATGGAATCCGTCTCCAGGTATCTTTTAACATCCTGATCCAGGGAAATTATATCGGAACGAACACCGGCGGGACTTCCAACATGGGAAATGCACAAGGGGGAATCTACCTAATGGACTATGCCAGCGGCTGCAACAACAATATCATCGGAGCAGCTGCCACTGTACCGGTAGCCGGAGAAGCCAATATCATAGCTTACAACAACGGTCCCGGAGTGATCCTGGAAGCGTTTGTCTCTGCCGCCAGCTTCAATCCTATCAGAGGTAACAATCTCTATTGCAACTTTTCGAAAGGCATCAGCCTGTTGAACAACGGAAATCAGAACAAACCGGCACCTGTTCTGAACACCACACCTAATCCGAATTCAGTCAACGGTACTGCTCAGGCCAACGATGTGATACACGTGTACCGAAACCCTCTCACGGACTGCGGAACCTGCCAGGGAAAAATCTACCTCGGCACCACCACCACCGACGGAACCGGTGCCTGGAGCTATACCCATAACCTTGGACTATCGGCCGCTGAACAACTGCTGGTCACAGCTACGGCTACAGACGCAACGCTGAATACTTCAGAATTTGCCGGCTGCATTGTATTGCCCGTAGAGTTTCTTTCCTTCCAGGTCGTACAAACCGGCGATCGTCAGGCAATGCTCCATTGGAGTACGGCTACGGAACATAACAACGATTATTTTGTAGTGGAACGAAGCAATGACGGACTGCACTGGACGACGCTGGGAACAGTAGCAGGGGCAGGCAACAGCCAGGCCGTTCTCTCATATTCTTTTTCCGACAATGATGCATTAGAAGGAGCCAATTACTACCGGATCAGACAAGTGGACTACGATGGTCAATCTGCTCACAGCGGCATACGAACACTAGTCTTCGATCAAAGCCCCCTCGTCATCTCCCTGGCCCCTAACCCTGCCGAGCATGAATTGGAGATACGGCTGATTAACCTCCGTGGAACCGCTAAAATAGAATTGATCAATGCACTTGGTCAGTTGGTCTATAGTCAGGAGAGTGATACAGTGAGTACCACAATAGAGGTCTCGTCCTTTGCCTCCGGAATTTATTATGCCAATATTCGTACACAGGAAAACGGACTGATCACTCAAAAAGTATTGATCAAATAGTAGTTTTAAAAACAGGAACACGAAACTCCATGCTTTTCTCCCCGAAATGGCATGGAGTTTTTACTTTGCTTTTTTCCTGGATTTCTTTTTTTCCTCATGCTCGTGATGTTCGTGCGCATCATGATCATGACGCTTCCTCTTTCCAAGAGACGGGTCTTCTTCTTCGGATTCCCCGGTAACAACCGGAGCTTCCTTCGGAGGGCGATACCCCCTTACGTAAGGGATCTGGACAAATTCAGGAAAGGTATTTTCCTGTATTGCAGTTCCTCCATAATCAAGGCGAAACATATGTTTCTCTATATCGCGACGATAGGCTACCTCTATTTTCGTAGGCCGTTCATTTATTCTCCATTGGAATCCTTTCAGCCTGGCTTCTTCCTCCAGGATCTCGTGTGGAGGGATGAACTTTGCATCCGGTTTATTAATAAAAGTGATATTACGCACCTCTCCGTTTTCAAAACGGATCGTAATATTACTGCAATCCGCTTTATTCATCCCGATCAGTCTGGTACTGTTTTCTTCCAGTGCATGATATACACTTTGCCCGTTGCCCGTCACATTCACCCTCGATATTTTATCATTGGCAAAATAGGCCACCATCTTTTTCCCTTTTACCTGGTTATAATTTTTGGCAGTATCTTCTGATACGATAAACGAGTTGATATTCGTATCCATCCGGTAGCTTCTTTTATTCCTCATGAGCAGATTCATGGAATCGGCTTTCACCTGGCTTCCATCGCTCCACATCAGCGGATCGTTATACAGATAGATCGTGGAATCTACAAAATTGTAAATAAGCGAATCACATTTCGCCTGAATATCGGTTTTGAATATTTTCACATTATGAAAAGCCTGTAAATACTTTTCCTTGATCGTGGTATCTTTTGCATTTTTACGGTCTACCGAGATCAACGTATCGGCGGTCATAAACAGGGTATCGCTGTCCATTTTGTTTTTCACCAACGGCCTTCCGGTAACCTTCACTACCCCATCTTTTCCCCAATAATGCGCAAGATCACCAAAAACTTCAAGATCGTTTTCCTGCGAGGTAACCTTTACATTTCCTTCTGCAATTCCATACCGTCCGAGCTCATCGTACCGGAGACGATCCCCTTCCAGCACATAACTGTCCGATTCCACGCGGGCCCTTCCGGTAAAACGTGATCTTCCTTTATCCGTTTCATACTCTCCATGATCGGCATATAAAATATCTCCGTTTTTAGTCACCTTGGAAGGACCTCTGAACGTAGCGATCTTGGTAATGGTATGATATTCCAGTGTATCCGACACAAGCGTGTATTGCTCTTTGTCGTTCACCAGCTTCACATCTTTTTTAAACCAGAATATTTTACTGGCAGTATTATAATATCCCCTCTGGCTGGTCATCACATTATCTTCGTCAATGATCCGGCCGCCTTCCTGATACGTTGCCAGCTTTATCTTGGTATCATAATCCAGGTAATCTGTGTAAAGGGTCATCTTCTTATCGTTCAGCACAACATCACCGGTCACAATCGCCCTTTTTGTATTGCCGCTGTATAAGAGTTTATTTCCCGTCAGTGTAATGGTATCGCCCTGACGCATACGCACATGTCCGAAACATTCTATCTCATTTTTTTTCTCATACTGATACGCCGAATCGCAGTACAACAAGGCGCCATCGTGCTTAAACACCACATCTCCGATCAGTTTTCTCAATTCTTCTCCGTTCAGCACAATTCCTTCCAGCGACCCTGCCTGGATCAGTTGTACTTTTTCACCTCCCTGTGCCTGAAGCAACAGAGGAAGAAAGGATAGAACAAGGAATACTATTTTTTTTACTGTAATCTTCACCCTTTTAGTTTTTATGCGCTTCACTATCTCCGGATTTTCCCACAATAATAACTTCTGAATCAAGCATATTCATCTTTGCCAATCCGGTATTACTGTGTAAATTTACCGCTATGCTGCACAGATTTCACAAATATAATACCGAAAACGGTTTATTCCGCCCCGGAGACAAATTATTGGTAACCGTCAGCGGCGGAGTGGATTCTGTCGTATTGTGCCATCTGCTCACACAATCAGAACATCATTTTTCCATTGCCCATTGTAACTTCGGTCTCCGGGGAGCAGAATCTGACGAAGATGAACGCTTTGTAGAAGAGCTGGCAGAGGAACTGGAAGTAAACATCCATCTCAAAAAATTTGATACGCATCGGCTCGTCAAAGAAAACGGGATCTCAGTTCAAATGGCAGCACGTGAGCTGCGTTACGAATGGTTTTCATCCCTGGCGAAACAAAAAGGGTATACCCATATCCTCACGGCACACCATCAAAATGATCTGGTAGAAACAGTCCTTCTGAACCTGGTAAGAGGCACAGGCATTGCAGGACTGCACGGGATCAAACCCAAATCCGGGAACCTGATCCGTCCTTTGTTGTTCGCCACCAAAGAAGAAATTCTCCTGTATGCCAGGGAAAACAATCTTCGCTGGCGGGAAGACAGCTCCAACGAATCGGTCAAATACCACCGGAACCTGCTTCGTCTGGAAGTAATTCCTCTCCTGAAAAAGATCAACCCAAACCTGGAAAATACACTCCGGCAAAGTGTCGAAAAGATCAGTGCAGCGGAGACCATCTTTCATAACTATGTAGAAGGCTGCAGGATTGATTTCATGACCCGGCAGGAGCGTCACATTCTGCTGGACTATTCGTTCCTGGAAGACGAAGCTGCTCCTCAACTACTTCTCTTTGAGCTGCTGCGTCCCTTTGGATTTAACTATCATCAAAGTGGTAATATTCTTGCCTGTCTCCGGGGTGAACCTGGGAAAAAATTCCTGTCGGACTCGCACATACTGGTCAAAGACCGTACTACCCTGATCATTACTGAAAGAGAAGAAGAATCAGGTCCTTCTGAAATACTGATAGAAGAAACCTGCACTTCGGTACTACTTCCCTGGACGGAACAAACGCTCACCATCGAACAAGACAACGGATTTTCCGATAAGGAAGCTAACAGTACTGCTTATCTGGATTTCAGTAAAGTCCATTTTCCCCTGAAAGCCCGTCCCTGGCAGGCAGGAGATAGTTTTCACCCTCTGGGAATGAAAGGGAAGAAAAAAGTGAGTGATTTTCTAAACGATCTGAAAATACCGGTCAACCTGAAAAGCAATGTTACGGTAGTATTATCCGGCGATCATATTATCTGGGTGGCAGGTCTTCGCATCAGCGAACCTTACAAAGCAGAAAAAAACAGGAAGAGTCTCCGGATACAAATTTCCTGACTCTTCCTGTTTTCTATTTCTATTAGTTTACCGGCTCCGGGAAGGAGCTGTATTTTGCTGTTGCTGCTGCATATTGGAATTCCCGATCGGGCTGTTATCGCCCTCTTCCTTCATATCATCGTTATTGATGGATCGTCTGCGTTTCGTTTTCCGGTCCTCTGTCGTCATCTTCCCAATACGATAACTGAAATTTATTTTAAAGTTCATATTGTGCATCACATTCATACTTTTCTGACTGATCACAGGAGACTCCAATCCGCTTCTGATATACATGGCAGGAGTAAAAAAGTTTTCCGCTCCAAATCCTATACTTCCTTTTTTATCAGCAAACTCTTTGCGGAGGCTAAGACTATACATGCCGAATCCTCCCTGGTATCCCTGAAGATTGACCTGTCTGCCGCGGTAAAAACTAAACAACTGGAGCGCCAGTGTCTTGGTAAAATTATACGTTCCGGATACACGTCCGCTTACTACCCAGCCCTCATTGCTGGCGTTGTACAAAGGATTGGGAACATTGTTGCTCAGCACTGCATAAAAAGCATCTACTCCTCCGTTGATCCTCAACTTACTGGATATATTAATCCCTGTGTGGAGATTCATTCCGTAAGCATTTTCTTCTCCGATATTCTGATAAGTTGTCCGGATCGTATCAGAACCTACGATATCTCTTACACTTTGAATAGCGTTGTTCGTAGTCCTTACAAATCCCATGAATGTAAAGGAAGAATTTTTGACATACGTACTGTACGACAATTCATAGTTATTCGTATACTCCGGGTTCAGGGAAGGATTTCCAATCGTAATATTCAGCGGGTTGGAAGCTTGAATATTGGGATTCAGGAACTGAATGGAAGGACGCTGTACCCTTCTGCTGAACGATGCTTTCAGCATATTACCGTTTTTAAATTTCCGGGCCAGGTTCACACTTGGTACAAGAATTCCATAGGAAGGAATCGCCAAAACGGTATTATCCTTTTGCCTGGCATCGATAATGGTATGTTCGTAACGCCCTCCTGCTTTTAGCGTATAATTTTTAAGGAAGTTCAAGGTATACGAAAGATATCCAGCCGTGACATTCTGGTTATACCTCAACCCATTGTTCTGATTTGTATTTTGTGTTTGTACATATTCTCCGTCAGGACCTACCGCAAAAAAATACTGGAAATCACTGGATACATCCCTGTTGATATTCTTGGCACCTACTTCCACGATCTGGCTCTTCCCGATAGGCCGCTGATAATCGGCCTGCAAGGTCCATTCCTGGTTATAACTATTGTTCAGGTTTTTCAACCGGCTGGCCACCAGATCCAGGTCGCTGCTATCCAGAATGGTGTTGACGAAATCATTCGACCGGTTATTGCGGCTGAACAATCCTAATAAACTGAACTCATGCTGAGGTTTGTCAAACAAGTGAAGATAGTTCAGACTAAGATCAATCGTTCCGGAAAGATCGGAAACATTGACATTTCTCGTATTCTGCCGGTTGAGCAGGTCGTTGATATAACTTTCCGTGAAAAGATTGTCCTGACGGGTATTTCCGTTCCGGAAAGAATATTTCACCGTAGAATTGATCGAGTTTCGCTTGTCAATATCATAATCCCAGCCAAACGTATAATTCCCGAACAAACGCTGGTTACGGGTATCAGCGCGTTGAGTATTAAGCGTCTGAATCCCATTGTTGGTGGTAAGCTGTTCGTTCTCATAACGGCCGTTAATGTTGTAGCCGGCCCGGCCATGACCTCCGAGCGTAAAGCCCATTTTCCCTTTCCGGTAGCTTCCATTCAGTCCGAGACTTGATCCTCTTACCCCGGCACTGGCATCCACTCCGAGCGAAAAGCCCTGAAGATTATTTTTCTTTGTAATAATATTGATGATCCCTGAAGAACCTTCGGCATCGTAGCGGGCAGAAGGCGCTGTAATGACCTCTACTGATTTTATCTGATCGGAAGGAATCTGCTTCAGTGCATCTGCAATATTACCGGCCATAATAGAGGACGGTTTATTGTTGATCAGTACTCTTACATTCTGATTTCCCCGGAGCGAAACATTCCCATCCATATCTACTGTAAGCAGGGGAACTTTTCTTAATACATCTGCCGCATCTCCCCCCTGGTTGTTGGCATCGTTTTCCGCGTTGTAGACCAGCCGGTCTACTTTTTCCTCTATCAGAGCCCTCTCTCCTTCTACCACGATCTCCTTCAGTTGCCTGGTATCTTCCCCCAGCTTTATTTTCCCCAGATCTATAGTGCGCTGACTTTCTGAGACAATCACTCCGTCAATCGTCAGCGTCTTATAATCAAAAAAAGAAACCTGTATTTTATAATTACCGGTCCGGACCTTGACCAGGGAAAATTTTCCTTCTTCATCGCACATTGTTCCGTCTACAGGCTTTCCCGTATTTTCATCTATCAGTGAGATCAGGGCAAACTCCACGGGAGCAAGGGAAACCGAGTCAATGATCTGTCCGTGGATCTTTCCATTCCCTTCGGGAAGATTACCACTACCGGCAGAAGTATCTCTTTTCATCTCAGGCATCTGCGCCATAGAAGCCAGTCCTGACAGCATGAGAAGGAAAAGAAATGCATAAGTTAATTTCTTCATCTATATATGTTTTGTCGTTAGACGATCTTTCCTGAAAATACTTTCGCCTCTATTCTTAAATAATTGTTAAAAATGAGGCAATGGCCTGTTTAGTTAGTCCAGGTTATTAAATCTCTGCTTAAGATCTTCACTACAGGTAATAAACATCAAAACGTTAAGTCCTTAAATGATCGGTATATATCACCTCTCTACAATTAAATTCTTCCCAGAAAATCCAGCGTATCCACTCCATCGGCATATTCCCACGGATAAGGACTTTGCGCTGCTCCGAAAGGAACTGCATTTTCAACTACCCCTTTACTGGCTACTACACATTGTATCTTAGATTGTTGTGCCTCTAACTGTCGTTTCACATCGTCCAGTGAAGCATACCGTTCGTAATAAAATACAGCAATGGCAGAGGTCAGCTCTTCCGTCTCCACAGCAATCAAAAAACCATTGTCCAGGTGCAATACCGATTTCAACAGAAAAATGGAGCGGTTATACTCATAGTTATTGGCATATTTCTGGGCATTGATCACGGTTTTCCATGGTTCAATTGCCTCGTAAAGGCGATTCAGTGTCATTTCTTTAGGGATAAATACCTTGGACACATTCCGGCAGCCTAATCCAAAATACTGAAGCATGTCTCCTCCTAATGCAGCCAGCTCCCCGCCGGACTCATTTCCTGTAAGTACCGCCACTGAAACTCTGTTTCGTCGTATGATACTCGGAATTTTGGAAAAGTAGTATTCAAAATGCCGGGCCGTATTATCACTGCCCGTAGCAATGACCGCGTCGATGTTTGTCAGCTTATCGGCAAACAGGATCCTGCCCTCCAGGGAAGGCTCAATAGAGATCAGCAGCCCGGATAGTTTTTTCATCAGTATCGTATCATCCGCACTGAGTTTGGCCACAAGTATATGCCCGGACACCAGCACCGAAAGCATGTCATGAAAACCTACCATCGGAATGTTTCCAGCCATTACGACCCCTATTTTTCTGGGCACTGCCACCGGCAGCGGATAGTTCGCCAACCACTTTTCAAGCGTATCTTTTCGGAGCATCAGAATAATCCCTTCCAGCGCTTTCTGCACATTTTCCGACGTAAACCATTTGTTGTGAATCTCTGCTTCTCTTTTCCACTGATCCAGTTCTTCTGTACTCAGGGTTTGAAGACGGTCTCCTAATGTGGTAAAAACTTCAATTGTTTTTTCTCTGGTCATATACATGCTCAATACTATCTGCGTTTCCTTTTCCGAAACGGTTTTCATACCGGTACAAAAATAGAAAATCCCACTGAAACAGCGGGATTTTCTTTTTATGAAATAACCTATCTCAGTTTATTTCAAAGAAGCTTTAATGGCCTCTACAGTTCTTTTTACATTAGGTAAAATCACTTCGATAAGCGTAGGAGCATATGGAAGAGGAAGATCCTTGTTCGTAACTCTTAATACCGGAGCATCCAGGTAATCAAAAGCATAGCGCTGTACATGATATGCAATCTCAGAAGAAATAGACGCCAGCGGCCATGCTTCCTCCACTACTACCAGACGGTTGGTTTTCTTCACAGATTCTACAATCGTCGCATAGTCGATAGGGCGAACGGTTCTAAGATCAATCACCTCTACGGAAATACCTTCTTTTTCCATTTCTGCCGCCGCCGCAAAGGCTACTTTCATCATCTTTCCGAAAGAAACAAGTGTTACATCACTTCCTTCCTTTTTCACTGCTGCTACTCCGATCGGAAGCAGGTATTCGCCTTCCGGTACCGGACCTTTATCTCCGTACATCAACTCCGACTCCATGAAGATCACCGGATCGTTGTCACGGATAGAAGACTTTAATAATCCTTTTGCATCCTGAGGATCGCAAGGCAC
>CAYTGJ010000077.1:0-10115 GCA_964437245.1 uncultured Chitinophagaceae bacterium | reverse complement strand
TCAAAATTCTGAGAGTGCTGAGAGCTTAGCTGCCCTGCATTTCCGGTAGGGCCTCTGAATACAATCGGAACAGAATACTGACCGCCTGACATAGACATCATCTTGGCAGCACTGTTGATAATCTGGTCGATCGCCACCAGAGAGAAGTTGAAGGTCATGAATTCAATAATTGGTCTGCATCCGTTCATAGCAGCACCAATCCCGATTCCTGTGAAACCAAGTTCTGCAATCGGAGTATCGATTATGCGATCAGGGCCGAATTCATCAAGCATTCCCTGGCTCACTTTGTAGGCACCGTTGTATTCAGCTACCTCTTCACCCATCAGGAATATAGACTGATCCCTGCGCATTTCTTCATTCATGGCTTCACGAAGGGCTTCTCTGAATTGTATCTCTCTCATTGTAAATTATTAATATTTGATTGACTGTTCTTGATCTTTCTCTATAAAGAATGGTAAAAATAAGAAAACGGGTACAATTCCCAAAAAAATATTTAAATGTGGATAAATGAGCAGGTTAAATTACCACAAACCCGGAAGCAGAATCTTCTCCCGATACCTTTTCTTAAGAAATTCACCCTGCCTTACAGGTCCTTCCCTGATACATGCCCCTCTTTTTCTATCAAAGGATAGATTTTCTTTTGTCCTCAATAATTGTATCGATCAGTCTTAACAACTCACTGGTATCGTAATCCATTTTTTCATATCCGTCTTCCAGGGTCATTTTAGGAGGAACCTGTTCTGTTTCCTGTTTAGTCTCTATGTATTTTTCAATCCGGTGTACTTTTCGCATCAAAAGGGTCTGACTTGCAAAAATAAATTCCAACAACTCCCTGTCGGACATCTTGGCTATTTTTTTCATTTTCATATGGCGAACGTTGTTTAGCTCTTCTTTCAGTTACAAACAAAATGAAGATAATCAATAATTTAATCATTCACAAATAAGATTCGTGCTTTAAAACTTCCGGAATTATAAAGAGTGGGCCGGATTCGATTCCTGGATACAAGATACAAGATGCCTGATACAAGATAGATCCAGGAGTTCACGAAATGACCAGCCCTTCCACAAAACGGGTCTGTTCCGGAAGGATCTGGTCATTGGTCTTATTTCGATGAAGAAATACAGGAGAGTCTCTGATCTTTATACTTGTGTACTTGTAACGATCTAAGATATAATGGCACTGAAACGCTGGTTCTTTCAGCTAGTAAGAACTTTTGCATTTTTTTATTAATTAAAAGTTGCATCTCTGCTTCAAAAGCAGTTCCTTTGCATCATAATTAATTTATCAAAATGCATCTAATTACGTCTTCCTATAAGAAACATATGCTTCCCGGCTGCAAAAGCCAAGGGGCAAGGCCTATAATATTCTGAATGTAATTCATAAACGATATTCAAAAAGCCTGGCCTCTTCAACGTCAGGCTTTTTTCTTATATACTAAAATTTAAACTGTAAAAATGTTCAATAACTGGTCACCTGTTACACATCCTTTGTCGTCCTGCACCTCGTGCATGAAGCTAAAGAAGCATTATACCGGTTCCGGGAAAGGAATACAATTTGAGTGAATTCATCTGATTGATCTCATGTAATCTTCCAGCCCCGGTTCCTGTCAGAACCGGGGCTTTTTATTTACATCTAAAATTATTTGGAACAAGAAATATGAAATTTTAACAAAAAACGAATCGTGCTACTAAACAGCATTATCATTTAAACAAAGGAAAGGAGGAATACAACTATGAAAGCTCTAATACTAAACGGATCTGAAATCCTGGCTCTGGGATTTCCAAAAGGAAAAGTCATCGGTACAGTGATCAGAATTATTTCTGAAAACTATACTGCTGAACAAAAAGAATATGTGATGAACCTCCTCAGAGCCATTATCAAACATCCTGAAAGATTCAAAAACCATGAAACCTATGGTGAAATTGTCTTTGAACTGACAGGAGGAGAAATCATCAATAAAAGAGCAGGCAACATAGCTCCCCAGGTAAACGAAGGAATTGTCTATGGAGTACCGGCTCATCATGTATAAACACGCAGAGGGGCAAACTCTCTGTGTAAAATCAAGAGTATTATGTCCACAAAAGTTTTATCCGGAAAAGAATTAAGAAAAATAGGATACCCGGAAGGAAGAGTCATTGCAGTAGCAATCTCAGCCATGAACCGGTTTTATAAAAACAAAAGCAAAGAATTTAAACTACAGCTTTTAAAAGAGTTATTTGAAGACCCGTCACGCTACGAGAAAGACGAAACACTCGGACAAGTGGTGTTTGAGCTGCGCAGCAAAACCGAAAAAAAGAAAATGCATGAATTAAACCTTCATCGTCTTGACTACAAAATTTTCGGAGGAGCAGAAATAGAAGAAGGAGCACGCAATCAGATGGAGATCGCCATGAAGCTTCCGGTGACTGTAGCAGGAGCACTGATGCCTGACGCCCACCAGGGATACGGACTTCCGATCGGAGGAGTGCTGGCAGTGGAAAATGCGGTCATCCCCTACGGTGTAGGCGTTGATATCGGCTGCAGGATGTGCCTGTCTGTATTCGCTCTTTCGGAAACTCATTTCCGGCAACACAGAAACAACCTGAAAAAAATTCTGACCGATCAGACAGCGTTTGGGGCAGAAACCTTAAAAAAACCGGAAGATCATGAGATCTTTGAACGGGAAGAATTTTCCACTATCCGTCTTGTAAAGTATCTGAAAGACCGGGCCTGGAAACAACTAGGTTCCTCCGGAAGCGGCAATCACTTTGTAGAATTCGGGATCGTGGAAATTCCGGAAAGCAGCACCGGCCTGAATATCCCTCCGGGCAGCTACCTGGCACTCCTCTCCCACTCCGGTTCACGTGGGCTTGGCGCTGAAATAGCCCGGCACTACACGAGAGTGGCAAAAGACAAATGCAAATTGCCCGGAGAAGCGCAGCAACTTGCCTGGCTGGATCTGAATACAGAGGAAGGAATGGAATACTGGCTGGCCATGAACCTGGCCGGAGACTATGCTTCTGCCTGCCATCATCAGATCCACAAAAAGATCAGCAAGGCACTCGGCGAAAAACCGTTGCTCAGGGTAGAAAATCATCACAATTTTGCCTGGAAGGAAACACTTGCCGACGGACGGGAAGTGATCGTTCACCGAAAAGGGGCTACCCCTGCCGGCCAAGGAGTGTTAGGAATCATTCCCGGATCTATGACAGCTCCCGGCTTTATCGTCCGCGGAAAAGGGGCAGATCTTTCCCTGAATTCCGCCTCCCACGGAGCCGGCCGGATCATGTCAAGATCCAAGGCCAAGCAGACCTTTACAGGAAAAGAAGTAAGGCAACACCTTGAAAAAGCCGGTGTGGAACTGATCGGCGGAGGCATTGACGAAGCACCAATGGTGTACAAAGACATCCGGAAAGTAATGGAATACCAAACGGATCTTGTAGAAGTACTCGGGATTTTCCATCCCAAGATCGTCCGAATGTGCGGTGACGACAGTGAGCCGGAAGATTAAGCTAACTATGCAGCAAGAGCATAGAGCATAGAGCACACAGCATACCATTTTCGGTAAATTGTGTGCTCTTGCTGTATAGTGTTCTTCCTTCAGGAAAGTTGTATCTCGTTTTTAAATCTATTACCTTTGTTACCGTTCTTATACAATATACTTTACCTGATCCAGGTTTTTTCCGAAAGGAAAGATTAAAAAGGAACCGTGTGTAAATCACGGGCTGACGTGCAACTGTAAGCAGCGAAACGTTTTATCCATTATTCCATTGTGGCTTCCCAGGGCCATGAGAAGGAGGATAAAAAAGCTGCAAGCCAGGAGACTTGCCGGGATCAATAAAGACGATGCTTTCACGATATAGAGCTCAGTCCAGGTATCTTTCTACCCGTATTTTGACCAATACGCCACGAAAACCCTCTCTGTTTCCTTTCTTTTTTGAAGTAAGCATCAGTATTGTCAGGATTTTAGTATACCCTAACGCATTTACTGATTATGCATTCAACAAAAACTAATAATTATGCTGTTTTTCCCGGCCGGATCATTCTATCCGTTTGCCTGGCCTTGCTGGCAAATTCTTTCGCTTATACACAAAACCTGGTTCCCAATCCCAGTTTTGAAAATGCCTTTTGTCCTACCGGCTACAATGGAATGCCAGGACAGGTAGAGCTATATATGGCCAATTGGTATGCTGCCAATTGCGGCAGCCCTGACCCGATGACCAATTGCAGTGTTAATACCGGGCAAGCGGTCAATACCAGTGTTCCGGACGTTTGGTTTGGCAACCAGACCGCCCGGACAGGCAACAATTATATGGGATTCGGGCATTACGGTTTTACCGAATTCTTAGGAACCCGCCTTCTGCAGCCGCTGGTAGCAGGAGAAGTCTACAACGTTTCTTTTTATGTAAGCTGTGCAGACCAGGCCCAATATGCTTCTGATGCGCTGGGCATGTATTTTTCCACCACCCAGGTCAAAGCACCTTCCGCCAACTGTCTGACCGGAGCGATCCTGAGCTATAGTCCCCAGGTAGTTTCTACTCCCGGTACTTTTTTAACAGATTACGATGGCTGGATGGAAGTATCCGGCACCTATGTGGCAAACGGAGGAGAAGAGTATATTGTCATAGGTTGCTTTGTTCCGTTCAATACCTCTACCATGAATCACCTGTACAACTTCGGAAGGGCCGCTAACCCGGCCTATGCCACTCCTGCCCCACGACTGTACTATTACCTTGACGACGTCTCTGTCCAGACGGCACCGCTGCCGTTGGAACTTGTCAGTTTCAACATGCAGCGAAATAATACCGGGATATCCCTTCGCTGGGACCTTGCCAAGGAAACGTCTGCCTGTTCTTATGAAATTGAGCGGGGTACTACTCCAGAAAATCTCCAGCTACTTGAGAAAATCCCTGCGTCCGGCAAACGAACGTATCAATACACCGACCCTGCTCCTTTCTCGGGAAATTCTTATTACCGGGTCGTTTCAGTAGCCTGCAACAATACTAAATCATTCAGCAGGATCCTCTCCACCAACGAGGAATCGACCCTGGTCGCTATTTTCCCCAACCCTGTAACGGATGTTCTGACCATTTCACTCTCCAACAGGGAGCTGAAACCTTATCAAGTCACTCTTTATAACGCACAGAGCCTGACCGTTTATCATCAATCTCATGAAGAAGCAGAAATAATCATTCCCTTTGAACAGTATCCAAAAGGAATTTATCTTCTGACCGTCCAGACACCGGAAGGCATTGTATCCAAAAGGATCGTGAAATAATTCTCTGTTCCCTCCGGTACAAAAGAATATTCCTGTTGTACCGGAGGGAAATCCTGCTATTGACCTATATGACACTCTTTTTTTATCCTATTAAAGTATTCAGGAAGCTTTTCAGAAGAGAATTAAATTTCAAAACCTACTAATTTTCAACTCTCTATGGTTTATAGAGTAGTTTTCAAAAAAAAATCCCATCTTTAATAAAATATTTCATTTTCACTTCCGTCTACCCTAACAGATGGAAGACATTAGCCTCATATTGAACAGCACCATGTCGGTACAACAAAACGATCTGATCAGGGAGACCGTCAAGAAGGAACGCGGTCGTCTGCTGGACTTCATCAGAAAACGTGTGTCGTCCGAGGAAGATGCTGAAGACATCCTGCAGGACGTTTTCTACGAACTGGTAGAAACCTACCGGATGATGAAACCCATTGAAAAGATCGCTTCGTGGATGTTTACCGTAGCCCGCAATAAAATAACCGACCGTTACCGTAAGAAAAAAACCTTATCGCTGGAAAAAGAAGTTGGGTTTTATGCTGAAGAAGATGGAGACCGCCTAAACTTTGAAGAACTTCTGGAAGACTATTCCGAAAGTGCCGACAATGAACTGATCCGGAACATTATTCTTGAAGCGCTGGACGAAGCATTGGAGGAACTCCCGGAAGAGCAGCGGACTGTATTTATCCTACATGAAATTGACGACAGAAGTTTCCAGGAGATTTCAGAACAGACCGGAGTTTCGGTCAACACACTGCTGTCCAGAAAACGGTACGCCGTACTTTACCTGCGAAAAAGATTAAAATCGGTTTACGAAGAGATCAACAAGTATTAAAACATATACCATTATGAAAAAATACCAGATATTAAAATGCATTCAAATAGCCTTATGGGCTACACTGGCAGCACTAGGCATCGGATTTATCGTGATGATGCTCTGGAACTGCCTGATCCCGGAGCTTTTCGGCGGACCAGCCATCAGCTTCTTCCAGGCACTGGGGATCCTGCTCCTTGCCAAAATTCTTTTCGGAGGCTTTAAAAAAGGCGGAGGACACTGCCCGCAGTGTGGGAGCAGATGGCAGAAGCATGGCCGCTGGAGAGAAAGTATGAAAGAAAAACTGGCTAACATGAGTCCCGAACAAAAAGAAAAATTTAAAACCAACTTTAAAAATCGTTGCGGTGGTTTTGGGTTTAAAGAAGATCCTAAAAATGACGAGGACTAAAATTCACTGACAAGCGATCTATACAAAGTATGTAGTTAAAGTTTTATTGATTGTTACGAATCTCGGTATAACGCCAAACGTTTCCGGGATTTTTTTTGTGAATGTCCAGGTTACCAATGATACAAAAATTGAACCCCAAAAGTAGTACGTTCAATTTCTATTTCTTCCCTTTCTGTACAGGAGGTTTGGCTACCAGCGGTTCACCGTTTTTCCAAGACTCTCTTTTGATCACCTGCCCGGTAGTATCGTAATATTTCCAGACCCCGTTTTTCTTCCCATTCAGATACGCTCCTGAAACTTCCGGGAGACCGCTCTCATAGTACGTATTGTAAGGACCGTAAGGCTGGCTGTTCTTATAATTGGTTTCTGATTTCAATTTCCCGTTGTCATAAAACGTTTTCCATATTCCTGTTTTCACATCAAAAGAATATTGCTGGATCTCTATCAACACCCCGTTCTTATTGTACAGCAACCTATCTCCGATCCTTTTGTCATTCTCAAACTGTTCGGAGATATAGAGCTTTTTATTAGGATGATAGGTAAGCCACTTCCCGGTACGCAACTGTTTTACTTCTTTCTTATCTGATACGACAAGCTGGTAGCGCTGCTCGCTCTCTATAAAACCGTTTTCATACCAGGTTTTTATCGTAAGTGTAGTATAGTCATTGTTATACGATTCCTGTTTGGAAAGATTGCCGTTATCGTGATAATATTTATTCTCCCCACTCTTCCTCCCTTGTGTATAATTTAATTCCTGTTTCTTTTCTCCGTTATCATACCAGGCCCTGCTGCTCCCATCCGGAACTCCATTGTTCAATTCTACTTCCATTACCAGGTTACCCTGAGGGTTGTACTGTTTGTACCTGCCATTTTTCTTCCCGTCTTTAATAAACGATTCAGACTCCATTCCCCCATCGGCAAAATAGGTTTTAAAAAATCCATTCAGCACGCCATTCCTGTAGTACTCTTCACTGCTTACATTTCCATTTTCATAATATTTTTTCACCAGGCCATTCAGGGTATTTTCTTTGTATACACTTTCCGATTTTAATTTTCCGTCCGGGAAATATTCTTTTAAAACACCTTCCAGCTGTCCGTTCTTGTAAATGGCTTCGTTCTTTTTATTCCCGTTGGAATAAAACGTCGTGATCAATCCGTCAATACTTCCTTCTTTGTAATTACCTTTCTGCATCATTTCTCCACGGTCACTATAACTCTCAAAAGGACCATTTTTCTGATTGCCGGTAAAATGAAACATGGTCTTTACTTTGCCACTTTCATAATACTCCGTATAGGTACTGTCAAAACTATTGTCCTTCAGAAAACCTTTGGCCTGAAGCTTGCCCGAAGGAGTGTATTGATAATAGTCGGTATATACTGCTTTGTTGTAATTCTTATTCTTATAAAATTCCTTAAAGACAAGCTCTCCTGTAATGCGGTAGTATAGGCCAGGTCCGTCTTTATATCCCTCCTTATAAGCAACGATGTACTTGGGTCTCCCGTTTTCATAGTAATCAGTACTAACCCCATCTTTCAATCCTTTTTTATAGGAACATACGGTAAGCGTATCTCCTTCGGCGGAAAACTTCATGTACGCTCCATGCTTCAGTGTAGTATCTTTTTTGGAAACATAATATTCTTCCATCACCGGAGTTTTAATACCGACCGTATCGTATTGAGGATAATAAGTAGTGATTTTGACCTGTGCTCCGCACTCTACAAATCCAATAATCAATAGCAAGCTCAATGCTATATGTCTATATGCTTTTTTCATAACCTTTTTACAGAACGAATAACCCTTGCTCAAAGTATGAGTACCGGGCACTACCCTATCAAACTAAGATACAAACAATTACATCATAAGCAAGCTACTCCGGGAAACTAAAAGCGGTTCTCCTGATTTTACTTATCAACAGCATTTAATTTTTTGACCATCCAACCCTGGTAAATAGGATAAGAATTGCCTTACTACATGTTAGTTGCTCTGGCTGATTTCCAACGAAAGGACCAAACACAAAATTAGTCTATTCCGTTTCTATAGAACTATGAACAAAGACCGCTACCGGAAAGAACAGAGTTAAAAAATTTAGTTGTAAATTTGTTTATCATGAATTGGACAACGATCATATCAGGCAAACGAACCGGTACCGACTCTTTCGGGGAAGGTATCCGTACAGAATATCAAAGAGACTATGACCGCCTGATTTTTTCTTCCGGATTTCGAAGGCTGCAAAACAAAACACAGGTATTTCCCTTACCGGGATCTACGTTTGTACACAACAGGCTTACTCACTCACTCGAAGTGGCCAGTGTGGGACGGTCACTTGGAAAAATAACCGGGAGCAGACTCGCCAAAACACTTACTCTGCCTGAAGATTATCAGAATTTCTATCAATTTGAACTACAGAATGTAATCGCCTCTGCCTGCCTGGCACACGATATTGGAAATCCTGCTTTCGGACATTCAGGAGAAAAGGCTATTTCCAACTACTTTAAAGAATCGGAAGGAAAAATAATCGATCAAAAAAAATTACAGAATTTTTTCAGTCCCGAAGAATGGCAGGATCTTATTTCTTTTGAAGGTAATGCCAATGCTTTCCGGATTCTTACACATCAGTTCAACGGAAAGTCTACCGGCGGATACCGGCTTACTTATACCACCCTGGCTTCTATTCTGAAATACCCCTGTGGTTCTGTTTCTGTATCGAAGACCGGAGAAAAACATCGTAGCAAATACGGTTTTTTTCAATCGGAAAAAGAAACTGCGCTGCAAATTGCAAAAGAGTTGAACATGATCCAGGAATCAGGCGGTACTGAACCAATGATCTTCAAACGACATCCCTTCGTCTACCTCACAGAAGCTGCTGACGATATCTGTTATAGAATCATTGATTTCGAAGATGCACACCGTCTCGGGATCCTCGATGCACGTACGGTACAGGACAATTTCATGAATCTTATCGAAAATATAGGAACTCCCGGATACGACAGATCCCGGACAGAAGAAACGCTGAACAGTATCGGAGATCCCAACGAAAAGCTATCGTACCTACGGGCCAAATGTATCAATTCTCTAATATTCAAAGCTTCCGATGTTTTTCTGGAACATTCGGAAGAAATCATCCAGGGGACATTCAACGATGGCCTGATCGATTCATTGGAAAAAGAATACAAAGCTCTGGAAGAGATAAAGAATATTTCTATAGAAAAAATTTACAACCACGAAACTGTGGTACAAATTGAAATCGCAGGCTACCACGTCATGTCAGAACTATTGTCCTTATTTATCCCTGCGGTATTAAAACAACAAAAAGATCACAAAGATCATAAAATTTTAAAGTTAATTCCTAACCAATTCCTGACTCCCAGAACAGAGCCATATCATCAAGCACTCTCCGTATTGGATTATATTTCCGGCATGACGGATTTGTATGCCACAGAGGTATACAAGAGTATATTTGGGTTCGAAATACCAAAACACCGGTAACAAATTACACTATATTTTATATGATTGCTGTTTTTTCTCTGGTCAGGGAGACCAGCCAAGGGTAAGTTTCACCAATACTTACAAGCTGTTTGTGAGGACACCATATCCGTCAACTTAAGGATGTAACTATAATATTTACAACTACATAGA
>CAYTGJ010000076.1:0-21925 GCA_964437245.1 uncultured Chitinophagaceae bacterium | reverse complement strand
TTTGTATATTGGTATACCTTATTTTTAACCCCTTATAACCTTTATGAAAAAGTACTGTCTGGTCCTTTTACTTCTGCTGATCACCCTCCATGGGGTACAAGCCAATGGAGACAAAAAATTCAGAAAGCTCTACCAGAAGGGGAAGTCCTTTTATACTAAAATAGATTATGCCCAGGCAATCCCTTATTTCGAACAAGCGGAAGCGGCTGCAAAAGGATCCGGCAGAAAGGATTCTCTTTATACCGGACTGTTAACCGAAATGGCCGATTCCTACCTGGGACTGCACCAGGCGGAAAAAGCGGGGACTTACTACCGGGAAGCACTGAACAATGCCGACCAGACCAATAGTAAATCCAACCTTACTTATCTGAAAGCACTGTACGGGATGGCGAAATTTTTCTACAAAACCCAGCAATTCACGCAAGCCGAACCACTTTATCTTTCGGCCTTGCCTTTGTTTGGCTCCCTGAATCAGCAACACACGATCCGCTATTTCGAATCGCTTTCCGCTTTGGGAAATATCTATTTACAAAAGGGAGAATATTCCAAAGCCGAAACCTACCTGACAGAAGCGGCCAATACTATCAAAGCTGTCAAAGGTACTGACAATACAGAATATGCTTCTACTCTTAATAATTTATCCGTTGTCTATTCCATCCTGACAGACTACGATAAAGCTGAAAAAAGCTATAACGAACTTCTGAAAACAAAAGAGAAACTTTCCGGAAAAAGAAGCCTCGACTATGCGGCCAGTCTTGCCAACCGGGGAGCCTTGTACTTTACGATGAACCGGGACCAGGATGCGGAAGCTGATCTGACAGAAGCACTCTCGGTTTATGAGCGCTCATCTGCCAAAGGATCCCCGGCCCATGCCACTACCCTCAACAACCTTGGAGTATTGTATAAATCGGGAAAACAATACGGAAAATCCAGGGACGCATTCAGAGAGGCTCTTGCCATCCGTGAAATGAACCCGGGGAAAGAAAGCGCCGCCTATGCCACAAGCCTTCACAACATGGGAGTATTGTACGACGATGCCGGCGAACACGATCAGGCACTCCTGTATCTAAAAGAAGCCAAAGATCTCCGTCTGAAACTCTTCGGACCGGCTCATCCTGATTATATCGCCAGCCTGGACGAACTCGGTATGAACAGTTTGTTCCTGGAAAAATACTCGGCAGCCATGCCATT
Organism: uncultured Chitinophagaceae bacterium; assembly: GCA_964437245.1. Lineage (GTDB taxonomy): Bacteria > Bacteroidota > Bacteroidia > Cytophagales > Cytophagaceae > JANYCO01. Next base: position 20,734 of record CAYTGJ010000076.1, on the reverse strand, counting down.
TTTTCTGGAATCCGTAACCGCCAATCTACGCTTCATCAAACAAAACTTCCCGGGGATGAGCGAAAAAGAGAAAAGCGGATTTGTGAACAATCATGGGAAGTACTTCGACCACTTCCATATTTATGGTGCTTATGTATCCGGCTACCGGGGCATCGGACAGAAAGCTGTACTTCCGTTAAAGGAAAGTCCGGAAATAAATGCTGCATGGTACAATACACGACTTGCGACGAAAGGGCTTATCCTTACTTCCGTACAGAAAACAAAAACAAGGATCCTCGGAAGCGGCGATACGGTATTGATAGAAAAATTCAATCATTGGGAGCAACTGAAAAACAACATTGCCCAGAGTTATACCTTATCTCTGGAAGAACGAAAGCAAAAAAATATTGACCTGCAGAAGTTAACAGAACAAGCAGACCAGATAGAAAAAGAGCTTTCACTTCGCTCTGAACAATTCAAAAAAGTATTTGATCCGGCCCCGGTCACCTGGACAGAAATACAAGCCAGGCTAAAAAAAGGAGAAGCGGCCGTAGAGCTTATCCGTATTCCTTTATTTGAAGATACTATATATGCTGCTCTGCTCATCACCCCTGAACTTAGTGCACCCCAGGCAGTACTCCTTACGAATGGACTGGAGCTCGAAAAAAAATATTTCCGTTATTACCAGAACTGTATCCGCTTTAAGATCCTGGACGAAGTTTCGTATTCTGTCTACTGGAAGCCCATCGCAGCCAGGTTAAAATCGCTCGGTACATTCAACAAAGTATACCTTTCTTCAGACGGTATCTACAATCAGCTTAACCCGGCCACGCTCTTCAATCCGGAGACCAATAAATACCTGGGAGAAGAAACCGAATTGTATTTACTTTCCACCACCAAAGAACTTATCGATGTCCCGTTTACTTCTCTTAATAAAAAGAAAGCGATTCTGATCGGCAATCCTGATTTCAGACTTGACAACTCTTCCAACGCACCGGTAAACAAAGATCAGGAGATCACCCGTTCGTACAAAGGGACCTTCTTTGCCGACCTTCCGGGGACCGACCAGGAGATCCAAAGCATCAACAGCACCCTTACTGCTTTTGGCTGGAAAACACAGATCTTCAGCCGCAGAGAAGCAGGAGAGGAAAAAGTCAAAGAGATCCGTTTCCCTTCACTGGTCCATATTGCCACCCATGGCTTTTTCCAGGGATTCAACCAACGGGATCTCACGGCCTCTATGCTTGCCTCAGGAGTAGCCTTTGCCGGGGCCAACGCCCAGAAAGAATATAAGAGTAAAGAAGATGGTGTACTCACCGCTTTTGAAGCGATGAACCTCCCGCTGGACAGCACCGAACTGGTAGTACTCTCTGCTTGTGAAACAGGACTTGGAGAAGTAAAAACAGGAGAAGGTGTCTACGGAATCCAGAGAGGCCTCCGTGTAGCAGGCGCTAAGACAATTGTCATGTCGCTCTGGAAGGTGGATGACACGGCAACACAGGAACTAATGAGTACCTTTTACAAAGAATGGATTGCCACAGGGAGCAAGCACCTCGCGTTCAGCAAAGCTCAGATGGCTATGAAAAAGAAATATGTGCACCCTTATTATTGGGGAGCATTTGTAATGGTAGGGGAATAAAAATTAACGGCAGGAATATCCCTGGTCTTTTAGTTTTTGTACATCGGAGCTAGTACATTGTACACAATCCTGGGTTTCGGTATCCGTCACGGTGTACTGTGTGCCATCGGGATTGGTCACCACGGTACCTGCGGCGAGGGTACAGGAATAATCTTTTTTAGAATTACAGGATGCGAAAAGAACGATTCCCGTGAGCAGTCCAGCTGCAATTGTCTTTTTAACCAGGTCAAGCATATATCAATCCATTGATTACTACTAAATATAACTAAAATCCCGAAAACCCTCCGCAAATTTACTGCTCTTTCCGGTCCGGATCAGTTTCTGAACTTTTCCAGATCTGCACTGTTCAGCCCAGCCAATTTCCATTCCGGTTCAAAATAGGCATTAAATTTCTTGTAAAAATTAATTCCCGGTTCGTTCCAATCCAGGACCAGCCAGTTCATCCCGCTGCAATGGTTTTTGCAGGCATGCCGGGCAGTGGCTTCAAACAATTTGGTCCCAATTCCCTGGCCTCTGAATTTTTCGGTCACCAGAATATCTTCCAGGTATAATCTGCGCCCTTTCCAGGTGGAATAGCGGTAATAATAAACGGAGATACCTACGATCACCTTGTCTGCTTCGGCTACGATCAGGCCGTACAAAGGATTCGCACCAAAAGCGTCTTCGGTAAGTTTTTCTACGGAAGTTTCCACTTCATGCAAGGCCTTTTCATATTCGGCCAACTCTTTAATAAGCTCAAATACCCGGGGAATATCTTCCCGCCTGCCCGGACGAACCACTAAATTTTCCATAGAGATACTAACATACTATTTGTGTTTACAAGGCATTTCGATAGCAGAAGAGAAAGGATTCCTATTTCCGAAACTTCATAAAAGCTTAGGGAAAAACCGGCCTGTTTTTTTCCTGTACTCCTCATAGCGGGGATATTTGCGCGCAGAAATCGCTTCACTAAAGTCAGAGCTCCCCTGAAACAGGATCAGCAACAACATACATCCCGCCATGGACCAGTTGATCCACTGACCTGTAGCCACTACGCTAAACAAATAAAAGATGATCCAGATGGACTGCTCGGAGGCATAATTGGGATGCCGTACATATTTCCACAATCCCCTTTTTATAAATCCATCGGCATACTCGCCTTCAAGTTTCTCCCCGGCTCTGATACGCCGGTATTTTTCGGTCTGGAATTCATGCATTTGCTGATCTGCGATCGTTTCGATGATCAGGAATAAAAGAAATAATCCCGCCAGAAGGTAATCAAATCCGTTTAAAGGAATATCTGTACCTTTGAGGGCTACGAGCACAGGCAATGTAAACAACAGGATCAATCCGTTCTGATAGAAACAAATGAAAAAGAAATTAAACAATCCCCATTTCAGTCTTCCGCTCAGTGCAGAATGTTTGCGAAGCTCTGCCCAGCGATAATCTTCCTCTCCTTCCCAGAATTTCCAGTGATACGCTCCTTTACGGGCAAAATTAAAGGTAAGCCTGGCTCCCCAAAGAGATACCAGTATTGACATCAAGACCATCCGCTCATCAAACCCGCCGGCATAGGTAATATACCAGGCATACACCAATGGTACAATACTCCATAGTTTATCTACCTGACTGTAGTTCTGGCTCAACTCTCCCACGATGAAACAATACATGGCTACTGCCAGGTATAGATATATCACGTTCCACAAAAGCTCTTTTTGTATCTCCAGCAAAGGAGCATCAATCCAGAAAGTCACAAGGGGAACAACGATCAGCGTAAAGAGTAATACAACAATTGTTTTTACCATATATATTTTTTCTAAAAATACGAACTAATTTTTTATTAAAGTATTTTTTTGATTTTTTCCATTTTATAATGTCTTTCCAGCGAATAGGGAATAGCAGGACCGGAAAGCCGGTCAAACAGCAGTTGTGCTTTTGCATACAATAGCCTGGCCCTCTCCGGATCCTCCTGATTTTCGGCAAGTTGATAAAGTATGTTTCCCAATAGTTCTATATGCTCATAGTCTATTTTTCTGGTCTGAAGTTTTTGTTGCAACTCCTCTTCGGGCGGCGGCAACAGAAGATCCCATTCAAGAGCCACCTGTTCTTTCAGAACCTGTTTTACTTCCGCCAATGTTTCTTCTGCCGGGATACGGGTACCGCCTCCGCTTAGGGAAGTAAGCAACTTCCCTAACATTTTTCCCAGCATCTCTATTTCTTTTTTGAGTTTATCTTCCTGAGCCATTTTCTATGTTACTTTTTATTTATCCTCTTCGTACTTGTGTGCATACACACTACGTCATAAGAAGCCTTTTTGTTTGCATATGCAGATTATTTTTTTCTATACAAAACCACTCTGACCCCTGCATTACTATAAGCGTGTTCTTCTATATATTGTTCATCCAGGATAGTCAGCACCACATCGCTGAGATTCATGACGGATGCATAATAGACATACTCCTGACCGGGCACATTTAACGGCTGCATTGACCGCTGGTCTCCCTTCAGATCTATGTTCTCAAAAGGACCGTATTCGGGAAACACTGTTCCCACCCTCTCATAAGGAATTCCTTGCTGAGCTATATAATCCAGCATCTGCTGCCGGGGCTTAAAATAGAAGACATGGCTCAGTGTAGCATCCCATCCCATGGCAATATGTTTCGGATAACGCCAGAAATTGCCGGAACACAATATTCCTACTACAATCCCGTATAGAACGAATGTTTTAGAAGATACCTGTTCCTGGTTCCCAAACAATACTTTTACAAACAACACATGGCATATAAAAAAGACCGGAAGTAGATACCGTATATTTAATAACTCTATATAAAACAGTTGAGGGAATACCAGGCAGAACAACAATAGCCCTGTAATCCAGAAGAGTGGTACAAACATGCGCCAGTTCTGTCGTTGCTTCCAGAGCAGTATCACCAACACAAGCATCAGTCCTGCCCGTCCGAACTCTGCAAACCGGAAGCCCGCTACCAGAACATTCCGCAAAAATCCCCGGCCGTCCACTTTTTCAAAAGAATCGGCCCAGGGTGAATTTTCATGATAACCTATCCATCCACATTCTTTATAATGATACCACATAAAGAAACCGAAAAACAGCAAGCCGGGAAGATAAGGGAGGAAGATCCGCACGCTTCTTTGAAACGAAAAATTACGAAACCCTCCTTCTTCATAAAAGTAAGATACCATCTGGTACATTCCAAATGCAGAGGCCACCATCATGCCCCGCATACTAATCGAGGCCATGATCAATACTCCGAAAGAGATCATTCCTTTTCGTTTTTCCAGAACACCGTCGTAGATCAAAAGCATACCGCAGAATATTATGACGTCCGGACTCACCAATACATGCTGGGAAGCGATCACCGGATCTGCCACACATAACAGGGCCAGCAAAGGACTGTATGTTGCTCCTACCAACCGGTCGCTGATTCTGAACACCAGGTATAAGGACAAGAAGGTAAAGGGCAACATTGACAAATGGCTCACAGCAAGTGTCTTTCCCAACACGATCCACCAGAGGGCAACGTACATCCCGAACACCGGAGGATGTCCACTGTCGTAGGCTTCAGGAAGCAGCCAATAGCTGAACTTATGTTCATAGTACCAGTGTGCATGCTCCGAACCAAATTGGATCGTATCCCAGAAATACGGATTGTGCCTCGTCATCCAATAGGCTACCAGGATCAGGAGGACGAAAGGCAGATACCGTACGTAACTGTTTTTATCTGTTAAAACATTCTGCATCCTGCAAGTTTACAACTTTTGTTTTAAATATTCCGACTGGCTTACTATCTGCTGACGCAAGTCTCCTGACTTGTGTCCACTATACTATAGGCGTCTCGCCGGGGAATGGCTTGGCCCCTGACAAGACACTTATGGCCTGTAGGGGACAGGCCATGGAATTAGACTACAAAGAACGACAGCTGAGGCTACTACAAATTCTACCCTTAACTGTAATTGTATTATATCTCCTGCACCAAATGGTAATGCAATATTCACCGCCCGGAGGGCTACTGAATTAGCTGGCACACGTCCGGAGACTTGTGCCAGCATCAACCGGTTATAACAATTCTGGTTCTTATTTCACCCTGATCGTCCCGGCTCCGTTATAAGAATGATATTCTCCGTTGTACATAGCATCCGCACTAACCGGTCCCATCACAAAGCTTCCTTTGGAAACTGCCCGTACCACATAATAGTATGATTTAGGTGTCCCTTTTACCGTAGTGAACAAATTGATACGATCGTCTCTTATATCAAAGTGTTGTGGGTAGGCATTATCTCTGATCCATTGCATATCTGCGGTTTCACTGAGTCTTGGATTTTCGATCTCAAAACCTGCCGGCAAAATATCCGTGATCACCACATTTTCTACCGTAGAGTTATCTGTAGTCGCCACCGTTAATTTTACTACTACCAGGTCATTCTGATTAAAGGTAGTCCCCGAAAGCAATCTTCCGTTTCGGTCATAAAACGTTTTCCGCACTTTCAGGAAACTGTCTTCCTCCTTAATATTTCCATCGCTGCTCAACCCTTCCATCTGCCAGAAATAATAAAGCTGCCCTGTTCCTTTGACAGCAACCGATACATTTTTCCCCGCCAGATTATTGTTCAGGACAACCGTACTTCCAGTAAAGGAAGCAATTCCCTTTCCATCCGCTGTAATCTCAGCGGTAACATTGCTTTCATTCACCGACCGGGCTAATTTACCAAGCGCAATGAACGAGAAGGCTCTTTCCTGGGTCGATAAATATCTCTGCTCCTTCAGTTGTTTCGATAAGTGCTGCGCCAGCAGACCCACCTGAGGATTTTTAGGATCGCTTTCCAGCAAGGCATTTAACGAAATCGCCATATCTCTGGTATACGAATAGAAGCTTCCTCCGAATGCATTGACCGAACGCTCTCCTTCAAACGCTCCGGGCAATAAAGCTCTGGCACTTGCCTGATCGCCGAGGATCTGATACGTAGAAGCAAGCAGGTAACGTGAATCCAGTGCCATACTGTTTTTAGTTGCCTTATAGTAATTCATGATCGACAGATCCTGTCTGCCTACCGTAGACAACAGGTAGAGGGAGTAAAATATCTCTTTGGCAGGGATCTGCCGGGTACGGTAAGCATCGTTTTCATAATAATGATAATCGTACGTTCTTTTTTCCTTCACCTTTTGCTGAAGGTAGCCGTACATACGGTCCAGCATAGCATTGTTTACTTCAAACCCTGCTTTTTTAGCTTCCGTCAGGAAATGAGCAGCGTACACTGTCCCCCACCAGCTTTCTTCGTATCCACCCAGCCAGTAACTGATCGCTCCGTTGTTCAGTTGCATGGCAGAGAGCTTACGGATCGCTTCCTGCACATTATGAGCAGGATCTTCCAGAGACGTTCGTTTTGCTCCTATACTCTTTACCAGGTCATTGAAATACAACTGAGGAAATGCTTTTGAAACGGTCTGTTCTGCACAACCATGCGGATACCCCAGCAGATAATCCAGGTCGTCGGCAAACTGTATCAGGGGAGACCGGCTTACGATCAGCTTTCCTTTGACAGAAGAAGGAATAAGATTGGTTGTAAGAGACAGGTTTTCGGTAGTCCCTCCACTGATCTGACCGGCAATATGCTGTTTGATCAGTGAGGAAGGAGGCCGTACCGTCAGCTCTGTTTCTTCTTTAAATGTTTCACTGAGCGCAGAAACACTGGTAACGACCTTCCCTATTCCAATCTCTTTTTTAGCATAGACTTTAAAATGTACTACCTGCTCGGCATTCGCCTTCAGGGAAACACTCTGAGAACTTTCGCCTATAATGGTCAATGGGCCTGTCACCTGTAGCTGAGCAGTAGCTGATGCCACGGATGCAGTGGTATTGGTAAGAGTTACCGGGACATAAGCCGTATCTCCCGGGCTCAGGAATCTTGGGAGCGAGGTGCTTACCACTACCGGATCCGCTACCTTCATATTTTTACTTGCCGATCCGAATGACTTGCCCTGGTAGGCCACTGCCATGATACGAAGATCTCCGGAAAACTGCGGGATATCTATTTCATAGAAAGCTTTTCCGCTGGAATTTGTTTTGAGGATCCCGCTCCAGAACGATACCAGCTTTACTCTCCGGTTGTTCAGCGGGTTTGCTCTCTTTTCAAGGTTGTATCCGTCTCCCGCCACACTACTCTTTCTGGCAGAAAGTTCCGGCATGAGTTTAGGATACACATCGTAAGAATTTACTTCCAGGGCTTTTCTTCTGTAGAAAAACTCATACGGGTCCGGAGTACTTGTATTTTTCAACTGAAGAATTCCTTCGTCTACGACCGCAATGGTCACTTCCACATCGGAATTTCCATTCATGGCTTCTACCGTTATTTTCTGTTTTTTATTGGAACGGGATTTTTCCTCCGCCTGTATTTTCAATTCGATCTTATTGGACTTACGTTCTGTCAGCAAGGGAGCAAATCCATGTCCTACCGTAAGGGGGATAGAGCTTTCGCCGTTTGGTTTGATCAGCGTCGCCGTGATGTAGGCATTCGGCAGATATTCTTCTTTGATCGTAATGGTTTTGGTCGCTGATTTTTTATCTGTATCAAGATAGAAATACTCATACACTTTGTCACGCTCTATGGTAACCAGAAGTTTCCCGGAGAAAGGTGTTTTAAACAGAAGTTTTGCTTCCTGTCCTACTTCATACTTATCCTTGTCCATCTCAATCGTAACCTTTCCTTCGTTGTCCACTTCAAAAGAAGAGTTCTGAGTAGTACCCCATCCATAGGCATAAAAATACTGCGATACATATGCATTCGTATTAGGCAGTTTCACCCTGATCTCATACGAACCGGATTGGGTAGGGTTGAACGTGTAGAAGGTTTTGGTACCGCTGATCGTAAATGACTTTTCATCCAGCACAATCTCTTTGCGCTGGGAAACATAGCGGTAACCGCTGTAGTTTTTTTCCATCACAGTCTGCCAGTCGTAACGGATCACCTGCACATCAGCCTGGAAAGACGATAGAGCTTGTCCCTCCCGGTTTACCGCTACCAGAGGGATCTGAAGCGGTTTATTCACATCCACATAGGTATCAAAATATTTGATCCCGACAAACGTCTCCTGTGTCAGTAATTCAAAGGATTTCAACTGATGAACCGGTCTTCCGGACTCATCAAATACTGTCACATAGATACGTCCGTCTAATATACCGGAATTTTTATAGGTATCCGGGAAGGAGAATTTTTCGTTTGCCAAACCATTTTCATCAGTTTGTCCTTGCCGGAGATCGTTCGGATAATAACTGTCTTTTACAGCATTGATCTGAAAATTATATTCCCCGAAACCTTTCGGCGAAAAATATTTTCTTTTTAAGGTCATTTCGATCTCGTAATTTCTGTCGGAAGCAGGAGGGCCAAACAGGTTGAGGGCCGTAGCCTTTACTTCTACGTTTTGTCCGAGCTTTATGATGTCTTTATTTAAAACTGCCGTTACTTTTATTCTGTCCGGGATAAACTCTTCTACGCTGATCCGTTTGGAATTGAGCAGAAGATCGTTTGCCGAATATACTTCAACATTATAGGTACCTGTCACCGTAGAAGCGGGAAGGATAAAATCAGTGGTAAAGGCTCCTTCAGCATTCAGCGTCCCTTTTTTGGCGGAAAACTCTTTCCCGTTCGGCAGGATCACTTTCACTTTTACCGGAACTTCTTTTAACGGATTCCAGGAACGATCACGAACTACCGTATTTATATGCATGGTATCTCCCGGGCGATAGATCTCTCTTTCACCATAAATGAATGCCTCGTATCCTGAGCTGTTGCTATAGGCCCCTCCTACCTCGAACTGTGAAGTTTCTACCCTGGTCTCATCAAAATGCAGGTAGTTAAAATCTTCTCCGTTCTGACAAGTAATCATTTTTATATAAAAGCCCGGTGCTTTCTTTTTAATATCGGGGAACTTTGCCACTCCATCTGCATCGGTCGTCACTTTATAGACCGACTGATTATTGGAACTGATCAGGTTCACCTCCACTCCACTCAATTTTTCTGTAGTAAGAATCGAATTGGTGAAAACATACACATCATTTTCCGTTTCTTTCACAATCAGTCCGATGTCGGAAACGGAAATCACTTTCGTAGCTCTGACCCATTGCTGCTCCTGAGATCCTACTGTAACTACATAAATCCCTTTGAAATCATTTATCTCTTTCAGGTCCAGTGTAAGCAGGTGCGCCCCTCCGCTTTTCTTCAGGTTTTTAGTATGATAAGTACGCTCGACCACTATATCTCCAAACTCTTCAAGCCCTGAATAGTAGCTGCTGTAGCCATACTCGTAATAATAATCATCGTAATAAGCGTAGGAGTTTCGTTTTAGAAACTGGAGGATATTATTTTCATAAATTTTATAGACTGTGAGTTTTACTTCCGGCACATTGATGATGCTCAGCGCCACATTCTTCTCTCCTTTGGACGTTAGGTAAATCCCTTTCTTATTTACAAAACTGATATTGGGTTCCTGTACCCCAAAAACAAGGTCCTGCTGATAATTTTCTTTCAGCGTACCTCCAAAAATTCCTTTCAGTTCTTTTTTGATAATAATACGGTAAGAATTCCCGGAGAGGAAAGGGCCTTTGACATAAAAGCCGGATTCATGTGCTTCCACCGATATTCCCACGGCTGGTACAATGGTGATTCGTTTTTCAAAATCCTGTTCTGCCGGCTGCTGGTTGGTGATCACATTGATGTACCCTTTTTCTGCTTCGTACAGCGCCTCTACCTGCATGACCTGGAATTTATCTTTTGAAGGAATGGCCGTTTCATAAGCCAGAGGTTCCTTTGATACATAATTGCTCTCCACGCACTTCAATCCCGGTGCGATTGTAATCGCCATATTTTTATCATCAAACGAAACTCCTGTTTCCGCCACCGCGATCATGATCTTATCAGAGGCATAAGAGGAATTAAGTGCATAAGTCACTTCTTTCCCATCAATTTTTATCTGCAGCAGATTCCTCAGGTCTGCCGGATTTACTTTGGCGTTAAAGGTCAGCTCCGTCCGCAGTTCCGTCACGGTTTTATTCTGGTCATTTTTGGCCCAGAACAACCCTGCACCGGCCAGGTCCAGGTAAGGAGTATGGAAATGAAGTTCATTCTCCTTCGGGAGAGAATATTTCTTCCCGGCCCGCGCCAACAGCTCTTCTGTAAAACTCGCTTTGTAATCTGTAGAGGGAAGAAAACTAATATCAGGAGAGAATACCACCTCATTTCCGGCTGTCCACTTGAACTTCCCTTTTACTTCTGGTGTAAAAACGATATACGTATCTTCCACCCAGACATTGATCATGCTGTCGGGAACCAGTACCTGGTTGAATTTAAAAACAAGGTTTTGCTGAAGCTCGATCTCTTCCTCAAAATTTTTATCTTCTAATTTCAGCTTATCGCCCGAACAGGAGACAAGCCCTACAACAATCGCAAAAGCGGTGAAAAGATTCGTGATTTTTTTGGTAAGCATAAAAGTAATGATGATTAAAACGCCTATTGAATTTAAGCTATTTTTCTAAAAACAAATAATAAGCTGTTATATTTATTAATTCTCGTTAAAAATCTCTTGTTTTTAAAAACAATACAAAAAGTCATACGTTACTCTTTTGAATAAGATCCGTAGTAATTACTATCCATGCGAAAGATAAACTTCCCGATAAAAATTGCTCTTTTTTATTTTACGATCGGCATTTCGTGGATTTTGCTAAGCGATAAGGCCATCCTGATGCTGGAAGGCCCTGCCTCCGGCGAACAGATCACCCGGATCCAGAATTACAAAGGTGTATTTTTCATCACCCTCACCTCAATATTTCTTTTCCTGATCAGCTATTACTACTACAAAAAACAGGAAAAACTCAGCCGGGCTAATCAGCAAAATGCGACCCATTTGAATAATATGCTGGAAAGCATTACCGATGGCTTTTTTGCGGTAGACAAGGACTGGAAGATCACCCATATCAACAACGCTTGTGCCAGGCTTTTCGGGACTTCCCGGGAGATGCTGATGGGGATCAATCTATGGAGCTTATTTTCTCACTATACAGACTCAAAATCCTACCAGGAATATACCCGTGCAGTCCGGGAAAACATCACCGTTTATTTCGAAGATTACATTAGCCCCTACAATACGTGGTTCCAGATCAATGCATACCCTTTTCAGAATGGCCTGGCGGTATACTTCAGAGATATTTCCCGTCAAAAGCAAATACAGGGACAGCTCATGCTGGGAAAAAGTAACCTGGATGCACTCATCAATAATACCAATGACCTCATCTGGTCGATTGACAAAGAATTGAAACTTTTGTCGTTCAACAAACCTTTCAGCGAAGTTTTAAAACAGATTACTCCGGGGCTCATACTACAGAACGGAACGGCTGTGCCTTTTCCCGAGATCGGGGGGACTTCCATGTATCAGGAATGGATCAGCTATTACAACCGGGCATTTTCCGGTGAACGGTTCTCGATCGAATATCTGTTCAATGCCAAAGGACTTTCTTTTAATACAGAAACCAGTTTTAACCCGATCTATAACGAGGCTGATGAGATCATAGGAGTCGGCTGTTTTGCCAGAGATATCAGCGAACGAAAAAAAAACGAAGAAGAAAGACTTTCCCTCATCAGACGATTGGTCAATCAGAACAAAGACCTGGAAGAATTTTCCTTCATCGCCTCGCATAACCTTCGCTCTCCCGTAGCCAGTATCCTGGGGCTTCTCCAGATCTTCAACAAAAAAGAGCCCGGAGATCAATACAATCTTACAGTGGTGGAAAACCTGGAAACCACAGCGAAAAAGCTAGATGAGATCATTGTAGATCTCACTACTATTCTTGATATCCGGCACCGGATCGATGAAGCAAAGGAACTTGTCTCTTTTGAAAGTATCATGGATACGATCTACAGTATGCTTTCTCATCATATCCGGACAAACGATGCCAAAATAGAGACCTGTTTTTCCGTAAAGGAGATCGTTACGGTCAAAAGTTACCTCACCAACATTCTTTTTAATCTGATCTCCAATGCGATCAAATACGGCAAAAAGGATACTCCCCCGGAAATAAAAGTAAGTACAGAGATCGAAAACGATCAAATTCTTTTAAAGGTATCGGACAATGGCATCGGACTGGATCTTGAGAAATACGGGAAAAAGCTTTTCATGCCTTACAAAAGGTTCCACAACCATGTAGGAGGAAAAGGGATCGGGCTGTATCTCGTAAAAAGTCAGATAGAAGCACTGGACGGAAATATCCGGATCACCAGTGCGCCGGGTATGGGCACTAGCGTTTCCGTCTACCTTAAAACCCCGGCTAAAACTCCTGCAAACGTTGAGGAATATACCACCTGAGTGAAAGTCCTCCCAATACGGTATTCCGGTCCAGCGTATCCAGCATGCTATCAAACCGGCGAAGCGTCACATACCCGTCAATAAAAACATTATGCAAAGCCATATAGGACAGGTTAAGTGTGGTGATCATCAGGTTCGAGGCAATTCCCTGTCCGGTCTTGTTTCCATATACCTGCTCAAACTGCGCATAGTTTTTCAGAATATTTCCTCCCCAATTGACACCTGCGGTATCTACCCCCATTTTAGTATAAAATACTTTGGCGGTCACATTCAGTCTTGGTAGCGGCTGATAGCGGGCTATTCCAATGAGCTCGACGAAGTTCGCTCCCAGCGGATGGGCCAGCGGCTGATTGTAATTGGCGAAGTTGGTAAAATTGTTGTAATGCGCATATACATAAGGCCGCACAAAATTAATTTCGCCCTGCAAGTCAAGATTTTTCAAGCCAAAGGCATCGATGTATTTTAATCCCCCCTGTAAAGCCTGTTTATTGGCCCACCAGCCATTGCCGGAAGTCACTTCTTTCAACACCAGTTCATCCAGGATAAGCTGCCCGTACATTGAAAAATGCCGGAGAAAATTCCATTTGAAATCCAGCCCCATCAGAGCATTGTCAAAACTTCCTACATGCTGCTCGATCGAACGGTAAAAGATGATAGGATTCAGATAGCCGATCTCAAGCTGTCCGTGCTTGGTAGAATCTTTATTACGCCCCCGCAGGGCTACCGCTTCAAAAACACCTATGTTAAGGTTTTTAAATACGTTGATACTGAGATGATGATAATTCACATATTTTTTGGCAAACAACGTATCATAGCTTCTCGGATAAGCCGTCATCTCCGTAAACAGATTGGTGTAATTCAGCTTCCATATTTTTGTATTCAATTTAAGAAAGGTATACCCGCTGGAATTGTCTGAAAGGATCAACGTCCGGTAACCATTCCCAATAAAATTTTTATCATGACCGAACTGGATGGCAATATGTTTGGTCGCATTAAAATTGATATACCCCCGGGCAGAAATAAAATCCACGCCATTGGTTTTGAAATTCTTGTTATACCCTTCTCCCGGTACTACTCCGAATGCATTTCTGTATTCGTTCACATAGGAAGGCAAGAGTCCCTGATTGTCGGTAAAAAATGTATAGAATCCAACTTTCTTATCGATCATTCCCCGAAGCTCTATCCCCCGGGTGTTCATCGTGACCGCTCCGTAATCTTTTTCATAGCCGCCGGCCACATACAGAACAGGATTTACATGCAGGTCAAAGTCTTTGGTATTGACATGGAAAAAATCCGATTTCTTTTTATAGAATATTTTAAAGATGGGTTTACGGGTATCATTCTGTGCCGAAGAAGACCATTCCCAGTTATCATTGGCGAGATATGTAAAATTAAAACGGTCTACCCGGGAGATCCTTTTTAACGATGTACTGTCTACCGAAAGTGTATCTACGAATTCTGCCACCGCCTTACGGGTATAAGGTTTTACTGTAGTAAAAAACTGATCCGAAAATTTCCCGTTCAGGACCTCATAACGCTCTACTGTGCTATAATAACTATTGTTTAAAGGGACATAATTACTTTGACCAAATGCTTGTATACAACCGATCAGAAACAACATCAATACGGGAACTCTCATTACTCGGAAATGACAGGGTTAGAATATTTTTACAATTTAATCAAAATTGGATTTAAATAAGATTTTTTCGATTATTTTATCGTGCGAAACTATAACAAAAAATTAATCGTTTCTTAAGTATTGAAACAGCTATATTTGTGCTATTATGTGGGAGGAACTCTATAAATATCTGATCGTTTTTTTTTCCAGTATGTTCAAGTTCTTTGTAGGACTGGCATTAGGAGCTGGCTTTAACCTTCCTACTCTTGTAACTGCGGGTCTTACAATATTGGGGATGATGGCCAGTGTGGTACTTTTCACCTCTTTTCTGGGTAAGTTTTTCCATGACTGGATCAAAAAGACTTTCTATAAAAAACAGAAGGTTTTTACCAAAGGTAACCGGAGAAAAGTCACGATCTGGAATAAATTCGGACTGGCCGGAGTAGCCTTTCTGACACCTGTCCTGTTTACTCCCATTGGAGGTGCCATGATCGCCAATGCGTTCGGAGAATCCAAGGAAAGGATCTATCTCTACATGCTGATCAGTGCGGTCGTTTGGGCCTTAGGTTCTTCCTATCTTTTGGAAGCGATCCGGCTGCTTCCGTTCTTTCATTAAGTCCCGGCACTTTCCCCCTATAGGAGACACGAGGCTTCTCTTTTCACCGGATTCGTTTGGTACGGGAGAATTATATTCCTAATTTCCGCAAAATTCAGGAGACGAGTTTTCTTCCCTGCAATTGAACGATCATCGCAATGCGGGTTTCCTGTATTGTCAATGTCAAAAATTTCACTTACATGAATCTATTTCTTATTGGCCTGCCCGGATCAGGCAAAACAACTTTAGGTAAAAGACTGGCCCGCCATCTGGACCTCAAGATGGTTGATACCGATGCGGAAATCGTGAAGCACGAAGGAAGAAGTATAGAAGAAATCTTTAAATCAAAAGGGGAAGAATATTTCCGGCAGACCGAACAGGCTTTTTTGCACCGCATAAGCCAGGCCTCCGGTCAGCTCATTTCCACCGGGGGAGGTATGCCTTGCTTTTATGACAACATCCATTTCATGAACCAGCACGGAATATCCATATTTATTGATGTTCCGCCGGAGATCATACAACAACGCCTGGTACAACAACGGCATCAGCACAGACCTATGCTTGAAAATAAAACGGACGAAGAAGTACTTTTTTTCCTACAACAAAAATACCGGGAAAGGCTGCCGTTTTACTCCCAGGCATTACTCCGTGTACAAGGAACAAATATACAAATGGAAGATCTTTTAGCGGCGTTAAAAAATGCTAAAATACTCTGAATAATACTACTTCTTGTGAAAGCTGCTGACGTGACCTTCCAGACTTATGTAATATAACCCGGATTTGAGCTGACTGACATCTACCTGCGAATCGTATCCTTTTTTCTCAAGCCGGCCCCGTTGGCTGTAAATTTCATAGTCTACTTTTCTTGAGATCGTGATATTATCTTCGGCTCTTATAGGATAAAACGTGGGAGGAGCTTCCGCCACTTTCTTCTTAACAAACTTAGCGATCTTCTTGTCGTACTTGATCACGTAATCTCCCGCGGGAAGAGATGAAATATCAGCGTCAGTACCTTTCCCTTTCAAAAGTACTTTGCCGGATATATCTTCTACCTGATACTTGGTCTCATTGGTAAAAAACAATTTTGTATTGGCTTCTTGAGGGTAAAAATTTACCTGCTCAAAAAAGATCTTGTGAAGATTCACTTCCAGGTCATAATCATCAAAATCACTGTCGATGATGATCCCGTTTTCATCGATCAGGTAAGTGGTCGGCAAATGTTCTACCTTGTACAGTTCTGCAATCCGGCTCTGATATCCCTTCAATTCGCTGCCATGATACGGCCACACCATTTTATCATTTTTGATAGCATTTACCCAGCTATCTTTTTTCTCGTCCAGAGAAACGCTGAAGATCTCAAACCCATGCGGGTTGTATTTATGATAAAGGGGAACAATCTCAATGTTCGCCATGCGGCAAGGCTGACACCAGGAAGCCCAGAAATCCAGGAAAATAACTTTCCCTCTTAAGGAATGTAAATTGATTGTTTTTCCTTCCGGATCAGTGATTGAAAAATCAGGGGCTTTGTCGCCTACTTTTAAAGCTGCCAGCTTTACGTCAGTACTGGAATAGGATAGAGTAATACTACCAACCGTCAGGAAAAGAAACAAGACCAGTACATTTATCCGCATTACGACTAGGATTCTGTGGTGTATTTTGTAAAGTTAGGCAAAAAAAACGGACTTAAAAAACGTTTTACTTAATTATCAGCGCCTTCCCCCGAAATAAATATTGACATAAAGGGAAGAGAACAACCATCGGTTGTAGGTTGGGAAAGCGGAAGAAATATCCAGGAGTTCAATTCTTTGAGGATATACTTCCAGAAGCCCTCCGGCTTCAATTCCGGAAACACCGCTTCCGAAAGTGCCGAACTCAAAGCTCAACCCTGTTTTCAGATGAAGACCAGGCACAATCCTTAGCTGATCAAATCCACGGAAAAAACCTCCGGGTCCCATAATCCCTCCCCCACGGGTAGCCGGGTCATATAATTTCGAGTCATAGGGCACAATGTCCACCCGTACACCGTTGTCGTACTGGATATAATAAGGTTTTACCAAGCCGATGGTAGGTCCTATATTGAAGATCGCATCTACCTGGATCCCATCTTCTTTCCCTTTGTTAAAAAGCAGAAATTCATATCCTATATGAGGCCTTAAAGCAAACAGGTAATTCTTTTTCCCAAGGATGAAAACATTGCCTGTATAATTATTAGAAGTCCGTATTTCATTGGGATGTTTGACAATGGCAAGCTCCGCCCCGAAATTCAGATAGGTTCCCTTCTTTTTTCCCGTTTCTCTTGTATGACGAAACATCACTCCGCCAATCAACCCTCCATTGGTATTAAGATTCACTCCCACCACAGTCTCTCTACTGTACTCATTTTCCTCCTGAGTCCACCCCGTTGCCGGGAGCAGCAGAAATATTCCAACCAAGGTCTTGAACAAATTAATACGCATAAAAGAATTTAATATTTCTAAAATTAGTTATTTTTAAACGTAACACAAAAACAAAATATTTATGTTTCAAATGATTACCCACTACAAGGGAGACCTCCGCACCGAAGGCACTCATCTTAAGTCCGGCAATACGATCATCACCGATGCCCCCCTTGACAATAACGGGAAAGGAGAAGCTTATTCCCCCACCGATCTCGTATGTTCGGCCCTTAGCAGTTGTATGATGACCATCATGGGAATCATTGCCAACCGGGAGGCACTGGACCTTACCGGAATGAAAGCGGAAATAACCAAAGTAATGGCCGAAAGTCCCAGGAGAATTGCCTCGATCACGGTCCGCCTCACGCTCCCCGAAACAACAATAGCCCAGCTATCCCCTCAACAAAAAGAGGTATTAAAACGTGCGGCCCATACCTGTCCTGTAGCCCTGAGCCTGCATCCGGATATTCAACAACATCTTTTATTCAACTTCTAAATTTTCGCTGTGCTGCTATACGCTATTAAAAAAGCTGTCTGAGAGTTATTTTCCCAGACAGCTTTTTTGAGTCGTTCTATGTGTTACCGGTTATCCCAATCCATAGTATTTTTTCGTACCATTCGGATAGATTCCTTCCAACAGCACTCCGCCACCACCGGCATGGTTTTGCTCGATCAGATTGATCACCTCCTCCGGACTGGAAACATTCTTTTTATCTACCGAGATAATGATAAATCCTTCTTTTACTCCGGCTTCCTTAAATTTGCCCTCGCTCACCTTCACTACTTTCACTCCGGATTCTAACCTCAGTTTTTTCAGCTCTTCTTTGGAAGCAAGTGTCAGATCTGCTCCCAACGTGCTTTTGATAGCTCCCGGCTCCAGTTTCACCAATTTAGTATCGCCCATTTTATTTTTGAGTTCAACATTGGCCGTTTTCACATCGCCTTTTCTTTCGTAGGTAACTTTTACTTTGTCTCCCGGACGGTAACGGGCCACCTGCTCCTGAAGCTCTGAGGAAGAATTGACCTCTACATCGTTGATTTTTTTAATAACATCTCCGGCCGTGAGTCCGGCATCCTCTGCGGCACTTCCCGAGTTGACCGCTCCGATATACACTCCCCTCACACTGGAAATTCCTTTTTCTTTAGCCAGTTCAGCCGTTACGTCCTGAATCTGAACGCCCAGCAATGCTCGCTGCACCTGTCCGTACTTCAACAGGTCATCCATTACTTTTTTAACCAGGGTTACCGGTACGGCAAAAGAATATCCGGCAAAGGTTCCGGAAGGAGTTGCAATGGCCGTATTGATCCCGATAAGATTTCCTTTCAGGTCTACCAGGGCTCCTCCGCTGTTTCCCGGATTTACGGCAGCATCGGTCTGGATAAACGATTCGATTGCCAGGTTGTCTTTATCACGCAGGATATTGATATTTCTGCCTTTCGCACTGACAATTCCTGCAGTCACCGTAGACGTCAGGTTGAAAGGGTTTCCTACCGCAAGTACCCACTCACCGATACGGGCATTGTCCGAATTACCATACTGTACAAAGGGGAGTCCTCTTTCTTCTATTTTAAGTAAGGCAAGATCAGTGGTAGGATCTTTGCCAATCAGGGACGCCGCATAACTTCTTTTATCATTCAGAACTACTTCTATTTTATCCGCCTTATCGATCACGTGATTATTGGTCACAATATATCCATCCTCGGTCAGGATCACACCGGAACCGGAAGCTTCCTGTTTTCCTCCCGGAGCATTGAACCCATGAGGTACTCCATCGCCAAAGAAATCACGGAACAACTGGTCCATATCTCCTCCACGCGGGCGGCTACTTGCAGTCGCCTCATACATTGTTTTAATGTGTACCACCGCTGGGGTTACTTTATTAGCGGCATAAATAAAATTCAATCCGTCAGGCACTATAATGGCTGAGGTATCGGTCGAACTCAGAAAGTTGGAAAGCTGAAACTTCCCCTGGCTTTCCGAAATACTATGATACTGTTTTTCAGGGAAAACCATTTTATAACCCATCAGCGCAAACATTCCTCCCAGAACGGACGATAAGAATGCTACAATTATCAATTTCCTTGTGTTCATATGCTCTTTTATTATTCTTTACTTAACCCAAAAATAACGATCTATGCACTATAAAATTATAAAAAGGGCAGGAAATTCCTGCCCTTTCAGTTTTTACCCGGATTATTTAATCTGAATGACAGATTTCAGGTTTTTACCTTCTTTTTTAGCAATGCTGACTGCCAGGATACCGTCTTTATATTCAGCCTCAATCACTTCGGCATTGGCATCTTCCGGCAATTTGAACGAACGCTTAAAGGATCCGTAACTGGATTCAATAGTATGATATTTTTTACCTTTTTCTTCTTTGTTGAATTTTTTCTCTCCACTCACGGAAAGAATTCCTTCATTCAACTCCACTTTAATCGCTTCTTTTTCTACTCCGGGAATAACCAGGTTCAGGTAATAGGCTTTTTCATCCTCTGCAATATCTGCACTTGGCAAAATATTACCGTTCCTGTTTTCAAAGAATGAGTCTTTCAGAAAACTATCCAACAGATCAGAATACGTTCTTGGAATAAATCTTCCATTTGATGCAGTGTTTTTTGCTATAGTGTTCATATTGTCCTCCTTTTTTAAGTTCTGTTTTTTACTAAATGTATTTAGAGAATTTTATACCAACGGTAAAACAAGGTTAAAACACAGACATATTGTCTTTTTTATTCTATTTACCAAGTACTTTAAATGACAATATTTCCGAAATTCATTTTTTTTAATATTTTTGAGCTCACTATTTGGATAATTTAAAAGCTTAACCTAATATTGCACTCCAATTTATGGACAGTCCTCCTTAGCTCAGCTGGTTAGAGCACATGACTGTTAATCATGGGGTCCTTGGTTCGAGCCCAAGAGGGGGAGCAAAACAGAAGTCTTAGATAGTGATTCTAAGACTTTTTTTATGCGCAAAAACTACCATTCATTGAATCATGGTTCCGATGGCTATCGGAATTGATTCGAGACCAAATAGAAGAGCAAAACAGAAGTCTTAGATAGTCATTCTAAGACTTTTTTTATGTGCAAAACTACCATTCACTGAATCATGGTTCCGAT
>CAYTGJ010000075.1:16445-22030 GCA_964437245.1 uncultured Chitinophagaceae bacterium | reverse complement strand
CCGCGACCTCCTGCGTGACAGGCAGGCATTCTAACCAGCTGAACTACCACTCCGTCTTTTATTTAACAAATTGGGCTTTTCCCTTTTTGCGTGTGCAAAGGTAGCCCATAATCTGTTAAATCCAAAAACAATCCCGAAATTTTTCTTCAAAATGATAAAATAAATATCTCTTTATAATAATATTTTTAAAGTCAGATAGTTATATATATGCTAGGCGGATATTCCCTGGATTGCATTTATTGTTCTAATAATTTCTTAACTTTGCAATCCATAAATTATATATACTGCATCATAGCATGTACTTAGATTTTGAAAAACCGATAGCAGAGCTGGAAGCAAAGCTACAAGATATGCAGGTTTTGGCCGTTGAAACAAAGGTAGACATGTCCAAACAGGTCAAAATGCTGGAGGCTAAAATTGTCGAATTGAAAAAAGAAACCTATTCCCATTTATCGCGCTGGCAGAGGGTACAGCTTTCCCGGCATCCCGAACGTCCTTATACCTTGGATTATATTGAAGGTATAGCCGATAAATTCGTGGAAATCCATGGCGATCGTAATGTAAAAGACGACAAAGCCATGGTAGGCGGTTTTGCCGAAATAGGAGGGCAGACCGTCATGATCATCGGACAACAGAAAGGCCGTAAAACCAAAGAAAGACAAGTACGTAATTTTGGAATGGCGAATCCCGAAGGATATCGCAAGGCACTGCGTCTGATGAAAATGGCTGAAAAGTTCAAAAAACCAATTGTAACCTTTATCGATACACCTGGTGCTTATCCCGGATTGGAAGCGGAAGAAAGAGGACAAGGCGAAGCGATTGCCCGCAACATCAAGGAAATGTTCATGCTGAAAGTACCCGTGATCTGTGTGATCATTGGAGAAGGAGCTTCCGGTGGAGCGCTGGGGATTGCGATCGGAGATAAAGTATTAATGCTTGAAAATACATGGTATTCGGTAATTTCTCCGGAATCCTGTTCCTCCATCCTTTGGAGAAGCTGGGATCATAAAGAGCAGGCTGCTGAAGCCTTGAAACTGACGGCTCCCGATATGTTGAAATTTAAACTGATCGATGGAATTATTAAAGAACCTCTGGGAGGTGCTCACAACGATCCGAAAGCAATGTACGCGACCGTTAAAAAGGTAATCCTGGATAATATCAATACCCTTCAGGAAATGAAGCCGAAAGAAAGAATGGTGCAAAGAATTGAAAAGTTCTCCTCAATGGGAGTTTTTGTAGAAAAATAACCGGTTTTCCCCGGACAGATGAAAGAGCTTTCCTTCCAATAAGAGGAAAGCTCTTTCTTTTTTAGGCAGGATCAGAAAAAATATCACATTCCCTGACATTCTGTTTGTGGTACCAATTCTGGATCAGGGGAAGAATTCAAGGTATTTTCATTTTTAAACTGTACTGGATTAACCTTACTATTATTTCAAGATGTTCCCGATACCAGGGAGACGGGAAATAAGCTTTTATTTTTCTTTAATGCTTTCTATGGAATTTTCTTTTCCCTTGCATCTTAACTGTAAAGAAAGTTTTATATATTCAAACTACTATTGATACACAGTAAATTATGAAAACCGTACAGATGAAATCTATTTTTAAAACGATATTAATAGCGCTAATAAGTTTGACATATGTTAACCTTTTTGGACAATCAAACCCTGATAAAAAGATGAACAAATTCGATTACAGTGATGCGTGGAACAAAGTACACAGTTTTGAAAGTAAGGGTCTGCCTGAATCGGAACTGAAAGAAGTAAAAATTATTTATCAGCAGGCAAAAGCAGATAAAAATACCGGACAACTGGTAAAGGCCGTGATTTATCAGATGAAGCTGAGCGATTACAAAGAAGAAAATGCTTTTGTGAAAAATCTCCGTCAGATGAAAGAGGAGATCGGCACAGCAGAGTTTCCTGTAAAACAATTGCTACATTCGATGCTGGCAGAAATGTATTGGCAGTACTATGCAAACAATCGGTGGAAATTCAACAACCGATCTGAAACTGTCAATTTTAAGGAAGAGGATATCGAAACCTGGAGTCTTGATAAAATTGTGCAAGAAACGATTTTCCACTATGAAGCATCTCTGGCCGATAAGAGCAGATTACAATCGGAAAGTATAAAAGTATACGACGAGGTCATATACAGGGGAAACGAAGAAGGAAGAATGCTGCGTCCTACCTTGTATGATTTCCTCGCCAACCGTGCGATCGATTTTTATATGGGAGAGGAACCAGCGATCACAAAGCCGGCTTATTTTTTTACACTGAACAAAGAAGAATACCTTGCGGACGCAGAGCGTTTCAGTAAACTCAAAATAGAAACGAAGGATACCCTTTCCATGAAATATCATGCCTTGCAACACATGCAGGAGTTGATTCAGTTTCATCTGAACGATGCCCAACCGGATGCATTGGTGTATATAGACCTGAAGCGGTTGGATTTTGTGAAGCAATCCTTGACGCTGTCCAACAAAAATCAGCTTTATGAAAAAGCGTTGGAGAGACTGGAAGCGAAGACGTTGAAATATCCGGTGTCTACGTTGGTGACCCTTCAGATCGCCAGGGTGTATGCAGAATATGGTCGATTATATAAACCGCTGCAATCGGAAGAACATAAATGGGATCTTAAAAAGGCATTTGAAATTTGTGAAAAGGCGAAAGCCCGTTTCCCGGAGTCATCAGGAGCAATCCAGTGTGGGAAAGAGCAGGAGCAGCTGCTGGCGAAAAAAATGTCTGCGGTGGCGGAAGAAGCCAATTTACCCGCTACACCTTTTAAGATTTTGTTTCATTACAGCAATATTAAAAAAGTATACTGGAAGCTGATCCGTACTTCAAGAGAGGAAGTGCAGACCCAGCGTAGGAAATGGGCGCGTAACTACGATGTAGACCGCGAAGAAAAATTCCTGGAGTTTTTTGCCCCGAAAGCAGGAGAAAGAACCGGATCCTATACCTTGCCGGACGATGGTGATTATCAGTCGCACAGTGTAGAGTTAAAGTTGGAGGGAGCTCCTGCAGGAGAATTTATGATCCTGCTGAGTCATGATCCGGAGTTTAAGACCGTTGCAAACGGTTTGTGCTATACCTTTACAACGATTACCAGGATCAGTTATTTTCACCGTAATGCCAAGGATGGTACTACCGATGTATATGTACTGGACCGTGAATCGGGAGAGCCGGTAGCAGGGGTGAATGTAAAACTCTTTTTTGTAGAATATAACTACCAGAGAGGCGACTATGATGACGTAGCAGGAGGTGCTTATCTTACGGACAAAGAAGGGTATGTCAAAATACCTCATCAGATCGATTCCCGGAATAGATACAACAGAAGTTTTGTGATCCGTTTTACCAAAGACAAAGATAAGTTTGTAAACTCGGCCATTGATGGATACCGCTATGGCGGAACGATCTATCAGTCTGCGTCAACAGAGCCGCTGCCTGTCAACAGGGTGATGTTTTTTATGGACCGCTCTATATACCGTCCTGGACAAACGATCTATTTCAAAGGGTTGGCAGTGCGTACCGAAGGAGGAAATACAACCATTTTACCAAAGTATAACGCCATGGTTACACTGTATGATGTAAACCGGCAAAAAGTAGCCGAGCAGCTCCTGGTGACCAACGAATACGGAACTTTCCATGGTAGTTTCACAGCTCCTACGAAAGGATTGACCGGATCAATGAGCCTGGAAACAGGAGAAGGCTCTATTTATTTCTCCGTAGAAGAATACAAGCGTCCTAAGTTTGAAGTAAAAGCGGAACCGGTCAAAGGAACGTACCGTTTGAATGAAACCGTTACGACAGAAGGAGTAGCGATCGCCTATTCCGGAGTGGGGATTGACGGAGCGAAAGTACAGTACCGCGTGGTAAGAAAAGCACGCTATCCATACTGGTGGTGGTGCCGTTGGGGCTATTATCCCAATTCTCCTGAGATTGAAATTATAAATGGAGTCACTGAAACCGATGGCTCAGGAAAGTTCAGGATAGCCTTCAATGCCCAGCCGGATCCTTTGGTAGATCCTTCTTCGGATCCTACCTTCCTGTACACCGTATATGCAGATGTAACCGATATCAACGGAGAGACCCATAGTATGAATACACAGGTAGCTGTGGGCTACAAGGCACTGCTCGTAAACGTAGCGACCGAAGATATGGACAAAGGAAATTCCGCTGTATGGGAAAAAGAATATGCCATCAGCTCGACCAATCTGGCGGGACAGTATGAACCTGCACAGGGAAAGATCAGTGTCTATAGCCTGAAACAGCCGGATAAGATCTTCCGGAACCGTTTGTGGACCCGTCCGGACCGTCAGCTGATGTCGCGGGAAGAGTTTCATAAATATTTTCCTTATGATGAATACGAAGAAGAGAATAATGCATTGAAATGGGCAAGAGATAAGGAAGTGTTGAAGCTGGATTTTGATACAGAAAAAAACAAAACGCTGAAATTTACTTCTCTTAAAAATATGCCTTCTGGTAAATATGTTCTGGAAATTATTTCCAAAGATAAGTATGGACAGGAGGTAAAGGAGGTTAGCTATTTTACCATTTATTCGTTGTCAGAAAAAAAACTGGCAGTACCTGCCCTGAATTCCCTGGATGGCTTGAAAACAACGGTTGAACCGGGAGAAAAAGCGTCTTTACTGGCCGGAACTTCTGCGGATAAGATCAAAGTCTTGTACGAGATCGAACGGGATAAAAAGATTCTTTCCAAAGAATGGCTGGTACTGAAAAATGAACAAAAGTTGCTCGAAATTCCGATCCTGGAACAATACAGGGGGAATATAGCGGTACACTATACCTTTATCCTTCATAACCGGTTCTATACCAGCACGCAGATGATCATGGTGCCGTATACGAACAAGGCGCTGGATATAGAGTTTGAAACGTTCCGTGATAAGTTGCAGCCGGGAGAGAAGGAAGAATGGAAAATAAAGATCAGCGGTCATAAATCCGATCCTATTATAGCAGAGATGGCGGCTACGTTGTACGATGCTTCACTGGATGCGTTTCGTTTACATGCCTGGGGAGCTGATTTTAATAAGTATATGTATGCGTCCCTTGGCTGGAGCAGTACCAACGGATTTACCCAGACGGCTTTTAAGGGTTATCTGAAAGACTGGAATAAGACTGGGATCCATTCTTATAGTTATCCTTCATTTGATCAACTGGATTGGTTTGGCTATTCGTTCTATCAGTATAGCTATTATGGTAGAAGAGAAATGGATTTCGCCGTTGAAGAAGAGGGAGCCATGCCGAGCCGTTCAGTATCGTCCAAAGCGAAAAAAAATATGGCAGCTTCGCCCGTTATGATGGAATCGGCTGCTATGGAAGATAGGCTGGACGATTCTTCGGAAAAAGAAAAAAAAGAAACAGGGGACAGTGATGCTCCGGGAGGGAATAATAATGATCCGAAAGGAGGAGAGGCTGATTTTTCAGAGGTAAAAGTCAGAAGCAATTTTAACGAAACAGCTTTTTTCTATCCTCAGTTGCAAACCAATGAAAAAGGAGAATTGATCATTGGCTTTACGTTGCCGGAATCACTTACCCGCTGGAAAATGCTGGGATTTGCGCATACCAAGG
>CAYTGJ010000075.1:11154-16435 GCA_964437245.1 uncultured Chitinophagaceae bacterium | reverse complement strand
GGATCTTAAATCGGGACTGATTACGAAGGAGCTGGTGGCTCAGAAGGAGTTGATGGTAGTACCGAATCAGCCAAGATTCTTCCGGGAGAATGATAAAATGATCTTTTCGGTAAAAGTGACGAGTCTTTCAGATCAGGAACTTTCTGGTCAGGCAAGGCTGGAGTTCCTGGATGCTCTTACCATGCAGCCGATTGATGCAGCGATGAAGAATACCGGTGCTACAAAACCTTTTTCAGTGAAGGAAGGCCAAAGTACTAACCTCGAATGGAGCATTGAAATTCCGGAAGGGGGAGTACAGGCGATCATGTATAGAGTGGTTGCCAAAGCGGGTTCTTTTTCAGATGGAGAAGAAATGATCCTGCCGGTGGTGACCAACAGAATGCTGGTGACCGAAACACTTCCCTTACCTGTAAGAGGAAAGCAGACGAAAAAATATACCTTGGAAAAGCTGGTAAATCAAAAATCGAAAACGCTCCGCAATCACCGGTATACCTTGGAGTTTACTTCCAATCCGGCCTGGTATGCTGTTCAGGCTTTACCGTACCTGATGGAATATCCTTATGAATGTGTAGAGCAGACGTTCAGCCGTTACTATGCGAACAGCATCGCTTCGTCCATTGCCAACGCTCATCCACGGATCAAGCAGGTGTTTGATACCTGGAAAAATGTACAGCCGGATGCTTTGCTGTCCAACCTGGAAAAGAACCAGGAATTAAAATCCGCTCTGCTCGAAGAAACTCCATGGGTGTTGCAGGCGAAAGACGAAAGTCAGCGTAAGCGCTCGGTAGCCTTGCTGTTTGACCTGAACAGAATGTCGGAGGAAATGGACAAGGCATTGACCAAAGTACTGAAGGCACAGACCGCAAGCGGAGGATTTACCTGGTTCCCTGGATTACCGGAAGATCGTTACATGACTCAGCATATTGTGGCGGGAATGGGACACCTGGATGTACTGGGTGTAAAAGCAGTACGCGAACACCAGCCTTCCTGGGAAATGGTGAAAAAGGCCCTGAACTATATGGATCGTCAGATGAAAGACGACTATGATCAATTAAAAGCCAATGCGAAAAAAGGATATGTCAAAATGGAAGACGATCATTTGGGATATCTGAATATGCACTACCTGTACACCAGAAGTTATTTCAAGGACCTGCCGCTGGGAAGCCAGTATAAAGAGGCGTTTGATTATTACTTCGGACAGGCAAAAAAATACTGGCTGAACAAAGGGATCTATATGCAGGGAATGCTTTGTCTGAGTTTACACCGGTCCGGCGAAACCACCGTGACAAAGGAAATGATCCGATCATTTAAAGAACGTTCGCTCAACTCGGAAGAAATGGGGATGTATTGGAAATATGAGCGGAGCTTCTTCTGGTACCAGGCGCCGATCGAGACACAGGCGCTTATGATCGAAGTCTTTGACGAAGTAGCGAAAGACCAGAAAAGTGTGGATGATCTGAAAGTATGGCTGTTGAAACAAAAACAGACCCAGGACTGGAAAACCACCAGGGCTACGACAGAAGCCTGCTACGCATTACTGAGAAGAGGTTCGGATTTTCTGGCCTCGACCCAACTGGTAGAAATAAAAGTAGGGGATCAGCTTGTCGATCCTTCCAAGCTTCCTGATGTGAAAGTGGAAGCCGGGACGGGTTATTTCAAGACTGCCTGGACCGGACAGGAAATCACTCCTGAAATGGGGACGATCACAGTCACTAAAAAAGACGAAGGAGTAGCCTGGGGAGCAGTATACTGGCAGTATTTCGAACAACTGGACAAGATCACTCCGGCCGAAACACCTCTGAAGATCAATAAGCAATTGTTCCTTCAGAAAAATACCGATCGTGGTCCGGTGATCACACCGGTATCAGCCTCTACGGCACTTGAAGTCGGAGATCTGATCAAAGTAAGAATCGAGATCAGGGTAGACCGGAACATGGAATATGTACATCTGAAAGATATGCGTGCCGCTGCGTTTGAACCACTGAGTACTCTTTCCACTTATCGCTACCAGGATGGATTGTACTATTATGAAAGTCCAAGAGATCTGGCGATGAATTTCTTTATCGGATTTTTACCGAAAGGTACTTATGTATTTGAATATCCATTGCGTGTTTCCCAAAAAGGAGATTTCTCCAACGGAATTACGACCATGCAATGTATGTATGCCCCGGAGTTTTCAAGTCATTCGGAAGGCATACGGGTAAAGGTAAAATAAAGGCCGGTAATTGTGAGAATCCCCTTTCGAGATCCAGGTTTCGGAAGGGGATTTTTTATAAAAGTAAGATCCTAGATACAAGATAAAAACTAACCAACTAAGATCTCCCTTATGATTCTATCTGGCATCTAGTATCCGGGATCTAGCATCTGGAACTCTGAGCTAATTCAAACTTCCCAATAGCTTAAAAAACTTTGCGGTATCAAGGATCTTGATCTTGCGGTTTTTAATATCAATGACTTTTTCTTTCTGGAATTCTGAGATGTAACGGATGGAAGATTCTGTAGTGGTGGCAGACATATTGGCGATCTCTTCCCGGGTCACCGATATATCCGTATAACCTTCTTTATCATTGCCGAATTTTTGCTGCAGCAGTAAGATCGCATAGGCAATCCTTTCCCGTACGTTTTTATTGGCCCCGTTCATAATGGTCTGAAGCATCGAAGCCATATCTTCGTATTGGATCTGGGACAATAGTTTCAGTAACTCATAATTGTTTTGAAGATCATTTTTGGTGATGTGATAAGGGATAAAACAGATGACCGTATCATCCATACAGATCGCACAATATTCATGATTCTCTGTCCCTACGAAGATCATGGAATAGCCTAACGTTTCCCCGCTGGTGGAAAATTTGAAAATGATCTCTTTGCCGCTCCGGTCAAAACGGACACATTTTACCTTTCCTTGCTTGATAAAATAAATTCCTTTCTTCTTGTCTCCCTCCATAAACAGGGATTGCCCTTTCTTAAAATGAAATGTAAGAAGACAGTCTACCAGGTTGTTGACGTTGGAGAGTTTTGCTCTGTGAAAAATGCATTCGCGACATACAGGACAAATAGAACAAGGGTTGGAATTGGACATGTAGTTAGCAACTCAATATATACTATTTAAGATCATATCAAAGATAGTAATTGTACTTACATGTTTGGCCTGTCATAGATAGTAAGTACTTGTACGTAACAGGAGATATTTTAAAGTGTTTGATTCCTAGTGTTTTATTTTTTTGCTATGGCAAAAATCATAGAAGATTATGATTATAAACATAGTATGATCTGGTAAATTCCATAGAAGTATAGTACAAAAAAAGTAGCCGATCCTGACGGGATGCAGACATAATATTCTTTGATTCCCAATATGTTTGACGATATGAATAAAAACAATGAGAAAAAATAAATTTAATATCATCGCCATCCTGGATGATGATGGAGTAAATAGCTTCATCATTCATACATTGATCAAAAGAGCGCCTTTTTATGCCGGTTCGGTGGAATTATATTCGGAAGGCTGGACGCTCTTAAATGTATTGAGAACGCATAGTACGCAGCCGGAGTTTTTGCCAGAATTGATTTTTCTGGATATTCATATGCCTGTGATGGACGGTTTTCAATTTTTAGATCAGCTGAAACAGTTGCCGGTATCGGTCACTCAAAAAGTAACGATCATTCTTATGTCCAGTTTTTCACACGATAAAAGAATAGAAACCTTGCTAAAAGAAAAAATCGTGATGGCTTTTTTTCAAAAACCTATTGGAGAGGAGGAATTGAAAAAAATAGCCACGATGTATCAGCAGCCGGGACTCGGCTCTTCCTGATCGTATCGCTCTCTTTGCTCATTATTTTGTATAAACATGCTCTAGGATCCACTATATATAATTCTCACTATGAAATGGACTGTTTTTTACCCGAAAAGAAAAAAGAAATTACAGCAGGAAATATTATTTCAAAAAGAACAATTGTTCGCACAGGCAAGATTGCTGGAAGATGCTTCGGCCTTTATTAAGGAAATCGAAAAAGGAAATCTTCAGGCCAATGTTTCAGAAGAACTTAGGAAACATTCTTTAGGTAGCTCTCTGCTTTCAATGCAGGAAAACCTTTCCAGCATTGCGCAGGAAGAGCAACAGCGTACCTGGACTACTACAGGCCTGGCGAAGTTTTCTGATATTCTTAGGAATAAAGAGGGACTGGAACTGAACGAACTGGCCAATACGATTCTCTCGAACCTGATCAGATACGTCAACGCCAACCAGGGAGCAATCCTGATGCTGGAAGAGGAAGGAACAGAAGGAGAACATCTCCGTACGATCGCCTGCTATGCTTATAACAGAAGAAAATATGTGGATAAGCGGATCGGGATAGGTGAAGGACTTGCCGGACAATGTGTGCTGGAAAAAGAAATGATTTATCTGACGGAAGTGCCCGGAGATTATATTCATATTTCCTCCGGACTCGGAGGAACCAGGCCACACGCAGTACTGATCGTACCGCTGCTGATCAACGAAGTGGTGTTTGGAGTGTTGGAACTGGCTTCTTTCGAACTGTTTCCGGCTTACCGCATTGATTTTATTAATAAGCTGGCCGAAAATATTGCTTCCAGTATTAAAAATGTAAAAGACAGTACGCAAACGCTTCTGTTGCTGAATGCCAGCAGGCAGCAGTCGGAAGAGCTGAGAGCACAGGAAGAGGAAATGAGACAGAATATGGAGGAAATGCAGGCGACCCAGGAAGAAATGCAGCGTAAAAACGAAGAGATTGCCAGGGCAGCGGCCGAATCAGCGGGATTGCTGAATGGAATCAATGCGACCATGGCCACGATCGAATTTTCGCCGCAGGGCGTCGTCACAGGAGCAAACGATAATTTTTTGAAGCTTATGCAATGTTCTCTTCAAGAAATACAAGGAGTACATCATCGTACGTTTGTTCCGGAGGAAATAAAACAAACAGAAGAGTATCAAACCTTCTGGTCAAGGCTGGCAGACGGTTATTCTATTGCCGGGACTTTTGAACGGGTGGATGCCCGAGGCAATACCGTATGGCTCAATGCTGTTTACAATCCAATGAAAAATGCACTGGGGGAAGTAGAGAAGGTGATCAAATTTGCGACGGATATTACCGCAGAAAAAAGAAAAGAAACCGAAATACGTCAATTGCTGGAAGAGTCACAGGCCAAAGAAGAAGAGATCCGGCAGAACCTGGAGGAAATTCAGACGATGAAGGAGGGAACGGAAAGAATGCTGGAAGAAAAAACATTTGAACTGAAAGTGCGGGAAGATGTTTTTGGGATCAC
>CAYTGJ010000075.1:0-11144 GCA_964437245.1 uncultured Chitinophagaceae bacterium | reverse complement strand
ATATTATCCGAATCGGATCTGTATGGTACGATACTGTATGCCAATCCTAAACTGGCGGAAGTGTCAAAATATACGATGGAAGAGATGATCGGAAAACCACATAAAATATTCCGTCATCCGGATATGCCCGGTGAATTGTTCCGGATCTTCTGGGAGACGATCCGGAAAGGGGAGATATTTCATGGCATCATTAAAAATAAAGCGAAAGACGGTTCTCATTATTGGGTAGACGGCTCTTTTGTTCCGGTAAAAGACGAACGTGGCAATATCATCAAGTTTGTGGGAGCGAGGTATCATATTGTAGACGATTCGATCGCCCTGACCATGTACAATGAGCAGGCAAAGAAATTGGGATTGCCGTTGCTGGGCGAAGCTTGTTTTGAGGACGAACACAAATAGTCTGCGGCGGTTTCTAAATTTCTATATAAATCCTGGATCTGGTATCCAGCATCTTGAATCGGCTCCTGTCGACCTTAAAAATAGATTGAAACAGATGAAAAAAATACTGGATTAAATCAAGTCCTATTTGTGTTGTAAATACAAGTAGTTTAAGTGGGGATAATAGTTGTAAATACGTATTGTTTTACTCTGTCTTCTTATTTCATATATACACCGATAAATAAATCTATTTTGACATAATTTTTTGTTTTTCAGTTGTTTATTGTTAAAAAAGTGTTGATAAAATTAGGATATCACAAGTTCTTCTTGTATATTCATAGGTATAAATACGTGTTGTTTTGTGTGCATGTGAAAGGGTATTTATAGAGACTTTTTACTGTTTAAATACAATTTTTACAAAATGTACGAAGCGTTTTAATTAAAGCAATACTAGAGTGAGGGTAGGTTTCGATAGAAACCAGTATGGATGGATCAGTGATATGTGTAACTCTAATGTACTTTCAATATGAAATTTCGCTTGGGAAACTCTAAAGAGATAGAGGAATTACGCCTTCAGTTAAAGGCGCAGGAAAGCTTGCTGGAAGAGGCTTCTGTTTTCATCAGTGAAGTTGAAAAAGGGAATCTTCAGGCTGGTTTTTCAGATCAGCTTATCAATAGCCGTTTAGGAAACTCTCTGTTGTCCATGCAACGGCGTCTTACGAACATTGCTACCGAAGAACAGGAACGTAGCTGGATCAATACCGGACTGGCAAAATTTTCAGACATCCTGAGAAATAAGGAGGGCTTGTCTTTAAAAGAACTCTCCGATTTGATATTGATGCACCTGGCCAGGTATATTAATGCCAACCAGGGCGCCATTTTTGTATTGAACGATGACATGAAAGAGGAGCACTTCCTGGAGATGATCGCTTGTTATGCCTATAACAGGAAGAAGTACCTGGACAAACGGATTGAGCTTGGCGAGGGATTAGCCGGACAATGTGCGCTTGAGAAAGAATCCATTTATCTTACTGAAATTCCTCAGGATTATTTAAACATTACTTCCGGCCTGGGCGAAGCGTGTCCGCAGAACATATTCATTGCACCTTTGCTGATCAATGAAAAAATATTTGGTGTTCTGGAACTGGCTTCCTTTGAGCGTATTCAACCTTATAAAATAGATTTTATCAACCGGTTGTCAGAAAACATTGCCTCCAGTATTAAAAATGTAAAAGATAACGAAAAGACCATTGCCCTGCTGAACGCCAGCCAGCAGCAATCCGAAGAACTGAGGGCACAGGAAGAGGAATTGCGTCAGAATCTTGAAGAAATGCAGACCACCCAGGAGGAAATGGCCCGCAAGAACGAAGAAATAAAAAAGGCGGCCATCGAATCAGAAGGAATTTTGAACGGGATCAATGCCATGATGGCTACGATTGAGTTTACTCCGGAAGGAGTGGTACTCAATGCCAATAATAATTTCATGGAAACAATGAAATGTTCGCTTCAGGAGATCAAAGGAAAACACCATCGGCAGTTTGTCCCTTCTGAGCTGGTGGCAACAGAGGAATATCAGAACTTCTGGAGCAGTCTTGCCATGGGACAACCCAAGTCGGGTATTTTCAGACGCGTCAATACTGCCGGCGAAACCATTTGGTTAAATGCCGTCTATAGCCCGATACAGGATGTGAATGGAAATGTGATCAGGGTAGTAAAGTTTGCCACCGATATAACCGGGCAGCAGACAATGGCTGCCGAAAATGAAGGGATTCTGAAGGCGATCAACACCCAAATGCTTACAGCAGAATTTACACCGGAAGGAATACTGGTGATGGCCAATAACAACTTTCTGAACAGTATGCAATATTCCCTGGAAGCGATCACAGGGAAACATGATGAGCATTTTGTGGCAAGGGAAATAAAAGCAACCGCAGGATATAAAAATGTCTGGAAGAAACTTGCTTCCGGAATTTCGGAGGCGGGTATATTCAAAAGAATTAATTCGAAAGGCGAAACGGTCTGGTTGAACGGGGTCTATAGTCCTGTGCTGGATGCAGAAAGAGCAGTGACAAAGGTGTTACTGTTTGCCTCTGACGTGACCGCAGGGCAGGAACTGATGGCCGAGAACCAGGGAATTTTGAACGGGATCAATTCTACGATGGCCACGATTGAATTTTCTCCCGATGGAGTCGTCATGGCAGCGAACGATAATTTTCTGAAGACCATGAAATGCAGTCAGGAAGAGATCCAGGGCAAACATCATCAACTTTTCGTGCCGGCAGAAATCCGGGAGACGGATGATTATCAAACCTTCTGGGGAAGGCTGGCTTCCGGCATCTCGCTCTCAGGAGTATTCGAACGCATAAACGGACAGGGGGAGACCATCTGGCTGAATGCTATATACAATCCTATTTTCAATGCCAATGCAGAAGTGGTGAAAATACTGAAGTTTGCTACTGATGTGACATTGGAAAAGGAAATGGTAGCTGAAAATAAAGGTGTCCTCAATGGGATCAATGCAACCATGGCCACGATCGAATTTACTCCCCAGGGAGAAATCCTCACCGCCAATGAAAACTTCCTGAAGACGATGAAATGTACGCTCTCCGATATTCAGGGCAAACATCATCAACTTTTTGTACCGGCTGAGATCCGGCAGTCGGAGTACTATCCTGTATTCTGGCAGAAGCTGGCAGCCGGCAAACCATTTACCGGAGTATTTGAACGGATCAATATGAAAGGCGAAACCATCTGGCTAAATGCCGTCTATAGCCCGATCCCGAATGCAAGAGGCGAAATTATAAAAGTAATTAAATTTGCTACGGAACTGACAGGGCAGGAGCAAAAGAGAGAAAACGAACGTAGGATACAAATAAAGGAACTGGAAGTGTAAAACCAGGTTACAATCAATGGATGTGAAGGATTTCTACGCAGTCCAGTGTCTTGTCCCCTGACCATAGCCGTCGACTTTATATTAAACGGTAGAATTATGATAGGACAAGATCACCTCCCCCTGGCCTCCGCCAGCGCACGAACAGCCGCACAAGGGGGAAACCGTTTCGGTTATTGAATGACACAAGGAGGGAATAATAGAACTACTATTTCCCCCTTGTGTGATGGATTATGAGCTTAAGCGGAGGGGGCCAGGGGGAGGTAATTCCTTAAGTTGACGGCTATGGTCAGGCTATAGGGTTATTTTTCAGCAATTCCTAACCTCTGCGCTGTCGCTCGCCTCTTGGCGAGTGACGAATATTTGTGAGGCGTCTCGCCGGAGTATTTGGTGTGTTATAAAATGTATACTATAGATGATATGCTATTTTTAAATTAAGGATCATGTCGAGTCATTCTTTATAAATATTTTGTAAATTCAACATCAGTTCTTTGTCAGTCCGCCCAGTGGGCTACAAAATAGTGGTCACTCGCCAAGAGGCGAGCGACGGCGGTAATGGCAGTAGTATCCCGGCGAAACCGCATACGCCGCAGCAATTCCTAGCTTCTTGTATCTGGCATCTAGTATCCAGCAATCATATTAAAATCAGATTTCTATTCTCAGCCCGTCGTACGCAATTTTTACATGAGAAGGAAGTTTCTTTTCCACCTCTTTATGCAACCCCATCTGATGGCTCAAATGGATCAGGTAGGCCTTTTCCGGCTGTACTTTTTCAATGATCTCAAGGGCTTGCTGAAGCGTAAAATGAGAAATGTGATCCGATTCTCTTAATGCATTTAACACAAGTACTCTGGTGCCTTTTACTTTCTCCAGTTCCGGTTCCGGAATGAAGTTCGCATCCGTAATGTAAGTGAAATCCTTTACCCTGAATCCGAAGACAGGAAGCTTATAATGCAATACTTCAATGGGAGTAAACGAGATCCCTTCGATCTCAAAAGGGGTATTGGTGATCTCGAAAAGATCGATCAGGGGAATGCCTGGGTATTTAAAATCGGAAAACGCATAGGAGTATTCTCGTTTCAAAGTGTCCAATACGGTGTTGCGGCCGAATACGGTAACACTTTTTCCTCCGTCTTTGTAGTTGAATCCTCTTACATCGTCCAGGCCCGCAGTATGATCTTTATGTTCGTGCGTAAAGATGAGCGCATTGAGGGTGGTGATCCGCTCACGTAACACCTGTTGGCGGAAGTCGGGACCCGAATCAAAAATGAAACTTTTTCCCTCAATACTGAGGTGCAGAGAAGTTCTCAGCCGCTTGTCTCTGAAGTCCAGAGAAGTACATACCTTGCAGGTACAGCCTATAATGGGGACACCCTGTGAAGTTCCTGTGCCTAAAAATGTAACGATCAAAGGGTCAGTTCAGTTTGAGTTAATTCAAGATAAAGCTTTCGGTTTTTCTCGCTCAGCGATTCCGGATTTAACTCAATCTGACGTAGTATCTCGATCAGTGCATTGATCTTCCCCTCTACCGTAAAATATTTATTGACCACAGCTACATTATTGTCTTTTAATATGCAATACCCGGCATGAAAATTACCTTTCTCATAACGGAGAATGTATTTCGACTCGGCGAATATATCTTCCAGTTTATTCAGAAATTGTTGTGTGTATTTGATCTGCATATTGTCAGATGGTTTACAGTTTATTTTGTATCGGTTAATCTTTTTACAGTATCCACCAGCTTGTCGAAATCAAGCGGCTTGGCAAGAAAATCATTGAATCCTGCACTGGAAAAATCTTCTTCGGAATAGTTCTTGGCATTGCCCGTGATCGCTATTACCGGTATTTCGGCTTTGCTTTTATCACTCATAGAGCGGATCTCACGTATACAAGCCATCCCATCCATCTGGGGCATATTGATGTCCATCAGGATAAGATCAAACGATTCTGTTTCCATTGACTTAAGAACCTCTTTCCCGTTTTTAACGCTCTTAATGTCAAAGTTTTGAAATTGAAGTATTTTTTTTGTGAGGTTTTGGATCACGGAACTATCCTCAGCCACTAAAACTTTTTTCATAAGTCAGGTTATTTAGTATTTGGTAATAATTGGTTTTAAATTCATCAAATGCCTCATAGAGCAAATTAAGGCTGTCCGTAATATTATTGAAGTTATTCTGCTTAATATTACTTTCGATCTGCCTTGCCTGTGATTCCAGTTTTTCTATTCCGAGTGTACCGGCAGTACCTTTTATGGTATGCAGGTGAGACTGAATATTCTTAAAATCACCGAAGCCAAACATGTTTTTACATTCTTCCAGTTGCGTATAGGTTTCCGCTTCAAATTCCTGGTAAATGCTGATCAGGGTAGGGTGGTCTACAAAAGCCATCATGCTCTTCAGAACATCCATACTGATCACCGTCTGAGACCTGGTTTCAGCCTGATCATTGCTTGTACTAAAATAGTCACTTTTCTCATTTAAATTTAATTTTTCGGCGATCTTATTTATCAACACCTCTGATTTTATGGGTTTTGCGATATAGTCGTCCATTCCTGCCGAAAGGAATTTTTCCCGGTCTTCTTCCATCGCATAAGCGGTCATGGCAATAATAGGAGGCAGGGGAGAGATCCCCAGTTTTTTTATTTCCCGGGTAGCCGTAGTGCCGTCCATCTGAGGCATCTGGATATCCATGAAAATAAGATCATAGGTATTGTTTTTTACCTTTTCGATCGCTTCCAGACCATTGCTGGCTGTCTCTACAAGGCAGCCGGATTTTTTGAGTATTTCGGAGGCCACTAGTTGGTTCACGTTATTGTCGTCTACCAGCAGGATTTTCAGATGGTGTTTTTCAAACCGTCCCGAGATCCGGACATGTTCTTCTCCGTTGTTGCGGGCTTCCATACCGCGTTTACTTTCCTGTGCCTCGAACGTGAACCAGAATGTACTTCCCTCGTCTACTTTGGTACGTACGCCGATCTCACCGTTCATCATTTTGCAAAGCTCTTTGGAAATCGCCAGGCCGAGTCCTGTGCCACCATACGATTTGGTAGAGGAGTTGTCTACCTGGCTGAAATAATTAAATAGCTTTTGCAGGTTGTCGTCGGAGATCCCGATCCCGGTATCGGTGATCTCTACCCGCATTTTATTGACGTTGTCTTTTTTACTTTCCAGTGTTACGTTGATGGATACACTTCCATGTTCTGTAAACTTGATCGAATTGGAGGTCAGGTTGGACAGGATCTGAAGCAACCTTGTTTCGTCTGCCACAATAAACCTTGGCACATTGCTCGCGATGGAGTAATAAAGTTCCATGCCTTTCAGATGTGCCTGCTGATAAAAGAGCGAATGAAGTTTTTCGATCGTGCTTTCCAGGTTGATAGAAGTAAGCCGTAACTGCATTTTACCGGCCTCCATTTTGGAAAGGTCCAGGATATCGTTGAGGATCCGTAGCAGGGTCTCAGAAGATTTTTTGATCGTCAGTACATATTTCTGCTGTTCCGGATCCAGAGGGGTTTCGATCAGCAGGTCGATCATTCCGATCATTCCGTTCATCGGTGTCCTGATCTCGTGGCTCATATTGGCCAGGAAGCTTTCTTTCACCTTCAGTGACTTTTCGGCGATCTCTTTCGCTTTCAGAAGTTCTTCTGTGGCTTTTTTGAGGAAGGTGATGTCCCTTGCCACCCCTTCAATAGCGACAGGCTTTCCGTCCTTGTTGTAGATAAAACGGATGTTGGAAATCGCCTGTATAAAGGAACCGTCTTTCAGAATAAGCTTGCTCTCATAGTTTTTGATCGAGCCGTGCATCAGCAGTCGTTTGATAATGTTGAACTGCTTATCAGTACCCACATAGAAATCGGTAATATTCTTTCCGATCACTTCTTCGTGGGTATATCCGCTGATCTCACATCCGGAAGGGCTCATCATCATGATCTTTCCATAGATATCGGTACGATAGTAGATATCCTGAAATGACTCGAAAATATTCCGGAATTTTTCTTCACTTTCCTGCAAGGAAAGGTTGAATTGTTTTTTCTCTGTCACATCGTGAGAGATTCCCGATACTTCTTCAATCCGGCCATCCGGAAGGAAAATCGGGTTGAGGAAGGTTTCTCGCCAGATATCCCGGCCGTTTTTGTCACGCCCTTTGGTCTCATAATGCTGGGCATTTCCTTCAAAGGCTTCCTTGTAATACTGGTTTACTTCGTCATGGTATTCGGGCGAAGACAGCATCAGGATCTTTGGATTGTCGGAAGAATAGTCTGGTTCCGGATAAATATGGTATTTGCTGTAGATTGCTTCGGCGTAGTTGTGATTGAAAGACGTCAGTCCTCTGCTCCGGTTTACCGACCAGATCAGGTGCGAGCTACTTTCAAAGATTGCGTTCAGACGTGCTGTCTGGGCAATGATCTTTTCTTCATTCCGTTTTCTTTCGATCACCAGTGCGATCTGTCCGGAAATAAAGTCCAGTAATTCGAGATGGCGTTTTTTGTATTTGTTACGATCGCTGTGGCTTTTTACAGCAATGACCCCAATGGTCCTGTTTTCCAGCTTAAGCGGCACTCCCAGCCATATCTTGGGTACCGGCCCGAGCAATTCTACGGTTTTCTCTTTGGCGAGTAGCAGGATGTCTTCTTCGTAAAGAAACGTAGGGTTTTCGCTAAACAGGGAATATTCGGTAAGCGCTTTGGCTACCGGCCGTTTGAAGGTAGTATTGCGTTCCCCCTGAGTTTCGTCTACATAGTAAGGAAAATTCAGAAGATTTTTATCCCGGTCGTATAAGGCTACATGGAAATTATTAACAGCGATCAGCTCTTTCAGTTCCATGTGAATGTTGTAGAGCAGCGATTCCAGGTTGTCGGAATTGATCGCAAGGGTGGAAATTTTATAATACAGTTTCTGGGCCCTTTCCGAACGCAGGTGTTCGGTATTGTCGTGGAAGATCGCCCGGAAGAGCACCGGAACATCCTTGTCGTAGCGGATGTTGACACTGGCGATCACATTGATGTTTCGTCCGTTTTTGGAGGTCAGTACTGTTTCAAATTTATCATCCTGTTTTCCTGCCAGGATATTATTAAGATGTTCAAGCGTGTTGTCAAGATGATCAGGATGAATAATGTCCCGGAAATTCAGCGAAGATATTTCTTCTTCTTCGTAGCGCAGCGTTTCCCGCCAGGATTTATTGACCAGTTGGATTTTCCCGTCGGGAGAGAAGACCTGGATCAGGTCGTTGGCATTTTCGAAAAGATCTTTCAGCCGTTCGTCTCCTTCTTTCAGCGCTTTGATCTTCTTTTTCTTTTCGGTGATATCTTCCCCGATCAGGGTAGTACCGGCAATATTACCTTGTGCATTACTTTGGTAAACAATATTGAAACGTAAGTTTTTAAGAGTCCCGTCGGCCGTCCGGATTTTTCTCTTGATCCGGTTCACCAGGTTTCCCTTGGTAATTAATTCCTGAAGTTCCCGGTTGTCCTGCTCCTGATTTTCCTCCGTAGATAATAGAGTGCGCCAGTCCTGACCAAGGATATCTTCTTTATTCCATCCGGTAAAGTTCAGAAAGGTTTCATTGCAGAAGGTGATCTTATCGTTTGCATCGATCGAAAGCGCAAACGATCCTATTTGTTCAAGAGCATGCTGGAGTCTTTTCTCTGATTCCAGGAGGATCATGTCCTTGTTTTGTTGCTGGCGTTCGAGATCTTCAATTTTTTCTTTCAGCAGCCGGATCTCATCCTGAGAGTCTTGAGAACTATTATTTTCAGTATTATTCACTTGCTTCTCCTCTTTACGTACGTATCTAAACAAATATAATCAAAAAAAAGCGCATTATCAAGCGGGTGGAGGGCTTAAAGCCTTTCATCTTCAAAAGATTAAGAAGCTTTTTTAGTAAAGCCCCCGGACATTTTCAACCATCGTTTCCGACAGGAAAAAGACCGGATCGGAATGTCTGGTTCCGGAGCATGATAAACAGGCAAAATACTTATCCTCAAAATTCCGGTTGAATTTGCGAAACAATTGATTTTACTATAGATTTATCTTAGATTATGAATATATTTTACCTATATGATGCAAGAGCCACATCTCATTGAACTGCAAAAAATCGGAGAAGAAGAGATCGGATATATCTCCGTGGCTCAGGCTTTTTCACACGTGCCTTTTGGGATTAAAAGGGTGTACTGGATTTATCAGACCCCGGAAACGGTGGAGAGAGGCAATCATGCTCATATCAATACTTTTCAATTGCTGGTTTGCCTTCACGGAAAAATAAAAATTACCCTCGAAAGCAGGGAGCGGAAGGTGTACGAATTCATACTCGATAATCCGAACCAGGGATTGTTTATCCCTAATTTTTATTGGAGAAAACTGAATTTTATCGACAATGGGATCTGTATTTGTCTTTCTTCTTCTGACTACGAAGAAGAAGATTACATCAGAGATTATCAAACATTTCTTAACTGGCAATGAATGAACTTCCATTAGTATCGGTCGTTTGTTTGTGTTACAACCATGAGAAATTTCTGGAAGAGGCAATTCTCTCGGTCGTAAATCAGGAGTATCCCAATAAAGAAATCATCGTCATTGACGACTTCAGTACGGACCGGTCCGTGATGGTCATAGAAAAACTTCTGCTTCAATATCCGGAAATTATTTTTATCCGTAATCACTCCAATCTTGGCAATTGTACCGCTTTTAACTCGGGATTTGAGCGCTCTACAGGAGCATTCATTATTGACTTTGCGACAGATGATGTTATGATGCCGGGCAAGCTGACCCGGCAGGTAGAAAAATTCTTGTCTCTCCCGGAGCAGTACGGAGTCGTGTATTCGGAAGCCGAAGTGATCAGCGAAGACGGACATTTTTTAGGATACCATCACAAAGGCACTTCCCGTCAGGATTTCCATCCGGAAGGAGACATCTTTCGTTTTGTAGTGCAGAAATACTTCATATGTCCTCCCTCCATGATGTTCAGACGCAAAGTACTTGAAGCATCCGGTGGGTATGACAGTTCGCTGGCCTACGAGGATTTTAACTTCTGGATCGTCAGTGCGCGGGATTTTTACTATGCTTTTATAGAAGAACCTTTAGTCAAAAGACGGGTGGTGAAAAAATCCTTTTCACTCGCGTTTTATACCAGAAATAATACAAGACTTTTTAATACCACCTTGGTCGTACTCTACAAAGCGTATGCCTTATGCCGTACTCCGGATGAGTTTTCTATGCTGATCCTCCGGACGAGGTTTGAAATGCGGCATGCTGTGTTGATGGAAGAGTTTTCTCTGGCAGAAGGGTACAGGAATCTGTTGGTAAAGCTGAACGCATACGACGGAATGTCCCGGTTGTTTTATTTCCTGGCCCGCAAAAAGATACGCTTGTTCTGGATGTACGAAGTATTGCTGAAATACAAAGGAGTTTATGAAGTGCGCTAAAAAATAAGCAGAGCGTACCGGGTTGTCCCGGATACCAGATCCCCGATACAAGATAGAGCAAGTAGTTTATGAAATGACTACAGAATATTCATATCCTTGTGCGTAAGAGGTCTGTTCCGGAAGGGTTGACTATTTATTTATCTGGAATCCGGGATTGGGTATCTTGTATCTTGAAATATTCTAAACATCAGTTTAGAAAAGAATTTCCTGTATGATTTTTTTAGGATAAGCCAGATAGCTTACAAATTCACTTAAAGAAGCTCCGCTGTGTTTTTTGAAGCGATACAACATATAACCGAATAAGATGCCATAAGAAGCACTCACCGCCATGCATAAGCCATGAAGAGACCATTGATACCCGGGGACTGCAAAGAGGAGAAAGGCCAGAAGACCGATGAACGATCCTTTGGTGTTGACCATGTATAGTCCCAGCCCGTTGAAATAAGAGCACAGAAT
>CAYTGJ010000074.1:20099-22153 GCA_964437245.1 uncultured Chitinophagaceae bacterium | reverse complement strand
TTGCGGGATCGAATATCGCTTACTCCAATATTTCTTACCGGTTTATCCATCACACCGATGTGATGGAAGCGCTGGAAAATTCAGTGAAAACGCTGAAGGTGGATATCTTGTGTATGTCTGCTACAGAAAAAAGCTTTTTCAAAAAGCTGGTATCCAAAAGTAATACAAGAGAAATGGCGTTTCATACTACCATCCCATTGATGGCGTTGCATCTTGAAAAAGAGAACAGATTGTTGTAGAGGAATACTGCCGGATATAAAAAGAATAACATTATAACCGTTGAAGGAGGAAAAATCCGGATCGTAGGAACGGAATCCTTTTCAGGTGAGCGT
Organism: uncultured Chitinophagaceae bacterium; assembly: GCA_964437245.1. Lineage (GTDB taxonomy): Bacteria > Bacteroidota > Bacteroidia > Cytophagales > Cytophagaceae > JANYCO01. Next base: position 21,821 of record CAYTGJ010000074.1, on the reverse strand, counting down.
TGTTCTTTTTATATTCGGAGTTTCTACACCATCAGACAGAAAGAACGTTTATTATGAGAACCATCAAAAGGATACATCAGGCGGTATACAGGCCTATTGCCGATTTGATCACTTATTCCCCTTTGCCTTCTCATCAGCTTAGGCAAATAGATCCTTTCATATTTCTAAACCATCATGGTCCCCAGGTATACAAACCCAATAATCGCGGACTCCCTTTTGGGCCTCACCCGCACAGGGGAATGGAAACGGTTACCTTTATTTTGGCGGGCGACATTCTGCACCAGGATTCGGCGCATCACAGAAGTGTGATCCGGGCGGGAGGAATACAATGGATGACCGCTGGCCGGGGATTGATTCACGAAGAGATCTCGTCGGATGAATTTAAACGGGAAGGAGGCGCTATGGAAATCCTGCAACTCTGGATAAATTTGCCGGCCAGACTTAAGATGACCGAGCCTTATTATAAAGGTTTTCAGGAAAAGGAAATACCGGTGGTGACGGAAGATGAGGGAAAGATACGAGTACAGGTGGTATCAGGAACCTGGAACGGTACTACCGGAGCGCATCAATCTCTGGCAGACGTACACCTTACTACCATTCATTTTCAGGCCGGAAGTAAACTTTCTATTGTTGTTCCGCTGGAGCGTAACCTGTTTTTGTATATCGTAAAGGGAAAACTCATGGTGAATGGATTGCTGTCTGAAAAACTTCACCTGGTGGAGTTTAACAACGATGCGGAGCAGGTGGAGATCGAAGCGGAGGAAGACAGCATTATTTTGTTTGGACATGCCGTTCCTTTTAACGAGCCGATGGTGGCCCAGGGACCTTTTGTAATGAATACGGAAGAGGAGATTATCCAGGCATATGAGGATTATCAGGCGGGGAAGTTTGGGGAATGGACTTCCTGACCGGCGTGCTCGGTTTTGTCAGTTAAATCATTTAGCATGTACTGTCCGGGATTGATTTTTAAGATCCTTTTGGGATACCAGATGCCCGATACCGGATTCCGGAAAATAAGAGGAGGACAAATTACCCAGTTGATCCAGAACAGGCCTGTTTGGGTGAAAGAATATAAACCATTCTGTCGCAATTTCATAGACTCTTGTAACTTTCTTGTACATGGTATCTTGGATCCGGGCGGGAATCGTATTCAAAATAATCCATGCATATACTTAATTTTATAATTACAATTTTAAATATTAAATTTTTAACTATATTTTATATTATTTATTTATAATAATTATATTTTTTATAAAAAAAGTTTAATTTTGTATTTCAAACGAAGAGCCCGCTTATCTTTTGGAGAGAAGCATCCTTGGGCGTACGATCAGGTTTGAAAGGCTTACCGACCGAAGAGAGGGTAGTAAAAGCAGAGAGCATCATCGGAAAGAAGGAGGGAGGTATTGGATCCCTCTATAGACAGAAAATTTAAGAGAACAGACCGTTAACAGATAAATTTTCTGTTGTAAATGTCTGTATCATAGTTTATTGTTTTGTATAACCGTTTAATGATTTTTGGTATGATGGCTTTTTACTATGTTGTAAATCGAAAAAATAAAGGCGGATTTTCTTGGCTGAATTTTTTCCCTGTTCAGTTCCTGATAATAATAAGTTTCCTTGGGATTTCACTTACTGGTACCGGACAAAATCTGATCACTAATGGCGATCTGGAAGCAGGCTGTACCGGTTGGTGGAGTGGAGCCGGCGGGGGAGGTTCGGCCA
>CAYTGJ010000074.1:16412-20089 GCA_964437245.1 uncultured Chitinophagaceae bacterium | reverse complement strand
GGGAAATGTACATGCCGGGACCAACGCTCTTCGGGCTACCATCACTGCTGTGGGCGCAAACGCCTGGGATGTGCAGACCATTCATTCCGGTATTACCGTTACCACCGGTCTTGCGCATACACTTACATTCTGGGCCAGGTCTGCTACGGCCGGAAGGCAGATACGACTGGTACTTCAGAATTCTACTTATGCTGCCCAGGATTATAGTCTGACTACCGGCTGGGCCCTTTATACGTTCATTTTTACCCCAACGGAAACGTCGCTGCAAGTCAAGATTCATTATACTCAAACAGGAGATTTTTATTTTGACGATTTTGAGATCATCGATCCTTCGGGAGGCCCTCTGCCTGTTAACAGCGTTCTTACTCCTGCCTTGGGATATCAGGACATGGTCGGTTTTGGCGGAGCGCTCACCTGGTATGCGGAGCGTATTCTGAATATGACTCCGGCCAACCGTACAGCTCTTTGTGATCTGATGTTCAACGATCTTGGCACTGATATTATCCGTTTGAAAAACTGGTATTATCCGAATAATTACCCAAGCAATAAATCGACCACTACGATGGATCCTACCTGGTTTAAACCGGTCTTTGATGTGACCGATCAGTTGTATTCAGAAGCCAAGAACCGGAATCCTGAGATTGATGTATTGCTTTGTTCGTGGAGTCCGCCGAGGGCACAGAAGAGTAATGATGCATTGAATACAGGTACTTTAAGACAAAATGCCGGTCAGTTTATGTACCAGGAGTTTGCGCAGTATTGGGTGGATATTCTTGATCATATAAATTTTGTACCGGATTACATCAGTATTCAGAACGAGCCCGGCTATGTCAATACCGGCTGGGAGACCTGTGAATGGAGGCCGGTGGAGTCGGCCGGACTTCCGGGGTATGACCGTGCGCTGGACAGTATCTATGAACGTATCAAAACAAGACCGGTTGTTCCGAAGATCCTGGCACCGGAGCCGGAAAATCTCGGTGCTACCGGGTGGGATGCTTCACTGAATACGTTCCGGGAATTTTCCAACCCTGTTAAATCAAAACCTTATTTACACGGGTATGCCTATCATTTGTACAATTATGCAGGAGGGGCCGGGTCCATCAGTGCTTCCAACCTGAATATTATCCGGGACGAATTTGGGAACCATCCGAATTTTATGACGGAATTTTCCAGTGAAAATTATACATGGCTTGATGTAGGGAGAATGATCCATGCCAATCTGGTGGAAGCGAATTGTTCGGCTTACATTTACTGGGAATTAGTATGGGATGCGGCTTCTCCGTCTGCGATGATCGGTCTTGACAATGCAGGAAATTACACGGTGCTGGATAATTATTATGCCATCAAACACTATGCAAAATATATCGACAAAGGATATAAACGGATAGCGGCCACCGGAAGCAATGCCACGCTGAATGTTACTGCTTTTCTGAATCCGGCAGGAAATCAGCTTACTGTCGTTGCGATCAATAACCACGCAAGTATGCAGCCCTTGGATATAAGCCTGGCAGGACCTTCTGTCCTGAATGCATTCTTATATCGTTCGGAGGCCGGAAATTACTGGCAGAATAGGGGAACTGTAGATCTGTCGGTCACGCAGGATTTACCGGCCAAATCGATGAATACATACGTGATCGATATTTCACCGCTTCCGGTGGAGCTGATCGAATTGACCGCAAAAAGGATAGAGCATGATGCGGTCGTTGACTGGGTGACGCTTACGGAACAGAACAATGCCTATTTTGAAGTAGAGCACAGTGAAGACGGAATGGTATTTGAAAAACTGGGCAATGTAGCCGGGGCCGGGACTACTACGGAGCGGCAGGAATATACGTTCCTGCATCTTTCTGTAGATGAAGGAGAACATTATTACCGTCTCCGTCAGGTAGATTATTCGGGCAAACACCGGCTTTCTCCAGTCGTGTCACTGGGCAGGAAAGGGGCAGTGGAATGGGAGGAAACTCCCGTATTATCGCCGCTTCCGTTTGAAGAACAGCTTACGTTGCAGACGGGAACTGCCTGGAACGGAGCCATACTCACGATTTATGATCTGAAGGGAATTGTCGTACACCAGGAAAAAATAACAGGTTCATCGGTTGTGCTGAATACACAAAATTACCCGTCCGGGTTGTATTTTATAAGAGTACAATCAGGAGAGAGAACCAGGACTCTGAAAGCGCTCCGGCAGTGAGAAACTATTTTCTGTTTTTCCCCTTCGGCTCTTTTCGTAAGATAATTCTGTTCTCGAACAAAGTAAGAGCCACAATATGCTGTAATGATTATTTCGATGCATACTGTGGCTCTTGATAAATTGAACGATTTATATTCTTTCCGATGCCTGTGTAGTGCCAGTGTTTATTCGATCTCTTTGGCATGGAACAGATCCAGTGTTTCTGTCTGGTTCTGGATCTCGTCAAAATACGTGAGTGTAGACTTTATTCCGTCCGATCCCCGGCAGAAATTGGCACTGATGGCTTTTATATTTTTTAGCTTTTCTCCGTTGTACAAGGTGATGGTCCATGTATCTCTCGTTTTGTTCCTGAGATGATCGATCAGCAGGTCTGCCAGTTTATAGGTTTGCTCTTCTGTATTCATTGTTTTCAGGTTTAAGTACTACAATTATTATCGGCGTGTTTAGTTTCCCCGGCCGGTATGACAGGAATAACAAAAAAAAGGTATCAAAAATTTTGAGCGGGGCTGATTTTTATCCACTATTTTCCAGTGAGAGTGTGATCTGTATAATGTATTTTTAAAATAATATAAAGCGATATAAAAAATAGTTGCAGACCTTTATTCCCAACCAAATTAGCTTTCAGACATGAGATGGAAAAAACTCCTTATTATCTCCCTTGGGATCATTGCGTTCGTTGTGTTGATCAAGTTGCTGACAATTGCTTTGCTGGAGCCGTGGATAGAAAAGAAAATAGAAACGGTTTTACAGGAAAAATACGAAGAATTTAAAATCGAGATCGATGATGTGAATGTATTGTATCTCTCTCCGGGCATTGAGTTTGAAAACGTGCTGATCCGTCCCAAAGCGGGTGTATCGGATGCCCGTGCTTTACGGGGAGAAATAGAATCGGTGAAGTTTAAACGCATCAGCCTTTATAAGGCTATTGTAGATAAGGATATTGAGATACAGGAGATCGTAATTAAGAACGGAATCCTGAAAGGAGAACTCCCTCCTGAGAAGAAAACAAAAACTCCCAAACCTCCGGCTGTTTCCTCGGTCAATATTTTGATCGACAAGATCAAATTTGTCAATGTAGCAATGGCGGTAAAACATCCTGTTTCCTCCAGGACCTTTATCTTAAAAGAGGGAACGTTGAATATTCATGGAGTAAACATTGCCCGGCAGGATACGATTTCCCCGGAGGTAGTGAAAGATTTTGATTTCCAGGCGGGCGAGTTCATTGCAGTGCTGGACGATAGCATGTATACCATGAAAGTAATGGATCTTACGTATGATGCTTCCGACAAGAAACTGATGATTAAAGATTTTATCGTACACCCCAATTATTCCGATTATGTTTTCACAGCCCGTAAAAAATACCAGACTGATTGTATCCGGGCAATCGTAAAAAATATCTCCCTTCATGATTTTTCTGCTATGGAGTTTTTAAAAAAGGGGAATCTGGAAGCTTCGTACCTGGAAGTCGGGGAAATGGAATTGTCTG
>CAYTGJ010000074.1:11232-16402 GCA_964437245.1 uncultured Chitinophagaceae bacterium | reverse complement strand
ATTTCATCATATACGAAAACCTATGTTTCAGGAACTGCTTTATCAGTATAAAGGAATATTGCATGTAGATTCCGTAGGATTGCTGAAAGGAGAGGTAACCTATGTAGAGCATGTAGAAGATGCAGACAAGCCGGGGAAGGTGAGCTTTAACAGGATCAATGCAAAAATATATAATATATACAACGACTCTGTCTACAGAACCAAAGAAGAGTTCCTCAAGTTGAAGGGACAGGCATGGTTAATGGGAAAGGGAAAGATGTCCGTAGCGTTGAGTGCTAAACTGTACGATCCTCACGATGCATTTTATATAAACGGAAGTCTTACTTCCATGGAGGCTGCTGCCGTGAATCCGATGCTGGAAAAAAATGCATTTATTTTTGTTACATCAGGAAAGCTCCATTCTATTAACTTTAATTTCAGGGCAGATAAGCATAAAGCGAATGGGAAAATGCTGATGTTGTATGACGGGTTGGGGGTTGCCGTAAAAAATAAAAAGACCAATGATACGACTGCACTGAAAGAAAAAGTAATTTCACTGGTAGCGAATGTTAAGCTGAAAAGTGCGAATCCCGAAACGGGTGAAGAAGTACGCGAAGGACTGATCGAGTATGAAAGAGATCCTGAAAAGTTTCTTTTTAACTATTGTTTCAAATCCATTTTATCAGGACTAAAATCTACGTTGATCAAAAGTAATAAAGGGAAGAAGCACAAGAAATAATTTCCTGAAACCCGAGGCATTTTTCAGCTGTTCAGTACTTCCGGTCAGCCAGTATCTCTTTGATTTTTTGTTGCCGGTGGTCGTATATGACGAGTTTCAACCGCAGTACTCCCGGTTGAAAATAAGATTCCAGGTTCAGGCTGAATTTTCCGTTGGATAGGTAAGAGGTTGAACGTTTATCTAAGAGAAAATTGGTTTCCCAATTGTATATATAAATTGTCAGCGGCGTTTTGTCTTTGCAGGGAAGCTCGATCGGTAATTCATACCTGTTTTGCATGACCGGCTGGAAGAGTACGGCATATTCTCCTGCCAGAAATTTAGTGCCGTTGGCGGTTACGGCAACGACCTGATAGTAATAATATCCTTTTCTGCCTACGGTATCGCGGTGATGATAATCCTTTTGAAATGCTCCGTGCACGGTTCGTTCTACCGGAATAGAAACATTTTTTGTGAATTTTTTCTCTTGCTCAAATCGCCTTCTGATCTCAAACGATTCTGTCCGGAGATTTTCAAGTTCTTCGTTCAGTTTCCATTCGATCCATACATTCCCGTTTTTCTGTATTCCGTTCAGGTCCTGTATAGAAGGAAGAGATTGTACGGCAAAGTCCGGCAGAGCGGTAGAAATTCCGATCTCAAACTGACAGAAATCATGCAGGTAGCCATCCACATTTACAATATAAGTATGGTTTTTCCGAAGATTTCGAAGGGTAATATAAATGTCGTCCTGAGTGGCAAGTGATATACAGTGAAGTACCTGGTAGGTGGAAGGTTTACATAACTTACCTTCCATAACCTGTAGTTGTATCCCGTTTACATCGCGGCAGTCCTGTTTTTGTACGCTCAGGTAGTATACAGAATCAGTTCCTGTAGTGAAGGTAAACCATTGATCGTTGTGATAGACCAGGCATTTGGCGGTTAATTTCCGGTCTATGCATTTTTCCTCAAGGGTACAGTTTCGGGTATCGGACTTATGAGGAGCTGCATTGATCGTGATTGCCTGTGCCTTTTCGGCATTGTCGTTGGAAACCTGCGCATGAATATTAAAGACGGAAAATAAGGGGAAGAAAAATATGCAGAGCGGTATTTTATTTTTCATCAAAGGCAGGTCAGATCAAAGATTTATCATTATAACTGTAAAAAACAGAAAATAGTATATCGTAATAAAACGGTGCAGGATCTTTTCTACTTTTGCAGAGTATGGTTATTATCAAAGATTTTCTCTTTTAAACCTGTTCCGAATTAATACTTTGTAACAATTTCTAAACTCCTGTATCTATCTTGTATCGGGTATCTAGCATCTTGAATCAGATATTCAGGAATCGTACTGAAAATTAATCCAGTACATTCTATCTCTTATATTATAACAACGATTTTCCTTTGGTAGCGTTGGCTTTTTTTATTTTCCCTTTGGCTGCCTTGACTTTGGAGATTCCTCTTTTCGTATTTCGGTATTCCTTTCTGGTGCGGCTCATAATATTTTTAGCCTTGGTGTTCATCTTTTTGGCAGACTTATACATCTTGGCTGCTTTTCCCTGCATTTTGTAATAACAGTCCAGCGGGGTACCAGCAATCACACGTGTTTTTTCTTTTTTCTTAAGCGAGTTTGATTTGGCAGAGAGGCAAAGAATTTCGGTAAGACTTTTCTCCGCTTCTACCAACTGATCATTGTTTTCATCAAATTTCATGGAGTAAATGTTCAGGCTGTCCATGATCAGAAACATCCAGTCTTTTTTGACTTTGATTGCATACATAGAATACCCGTTTCCTTTCAGGGTTTTTCCTTTCATGCTTACCTGCATCTTTTGAAGCACCTTTATGGTTTCTTTCTGAGTGGTATCGGTTGTCACAAATGTATAAGGAACGGCCCAAACACTATTGAGTGTAAGGAACAGAAGAATGGTTATTGTCAGAAATCCCTTTTCCATAACTAGAAAAATACAATTAGATTATAAAGGAAATACAATTTGAAAGGTGCTTTTTAAATAAAAACGGTTGACTGTAGAAAGAAACTTGATTTTAATTAAAAATATTACCTACTTTGCGCAAAGTAAAATATTTTTAATCAATTTTTGATTATTTGATTAAGATATTTTTAGAATTAAAAATTCAGTCAGTAGGTTTTTGATTTTTAAAATTTAATAGGTGAATAAGAAAGTAATTTTTTATTTGCTTTTTTCTCTCAGCATGATAATTCCTTCGAGCCCTTTAATGGCGCAGGAAGAATTGAAGTCTTTATTGGACAATGCAGTTGATGGTAAGATAGAAAAGGCAAATTCGCAAAAAAAAGTACAGGAGCAGCAGATCGTAAAACATCTGAAGGATTCTATCGCATTGGCGAAAAAAGATACTATTATGGTCAAACAGGATGATCATGAGGTATTGGAAGAAGCCGTGATCTTTGATACAAGCGGATTCAAAAGAAGAAATCAGTCCGTAAAGAGCCGGAATCCTGAGGTGGTAGCCACCAACGAAGAGGGCTGGCAGAGAGCCATGCAGTTTTCACATGTGAATGCCTATAAAAAGGAGCATAAACTTGACAGCACGAGAAAAGTCTTCGGGTGGCATCCTTACTGGATGGGAACTGCTTACTACAGTTATAATTTTTCCTTACTCTCTACGGTCGCATATTTTTCCTATGAACTGGACCCTTCTACGGGATATTACCGAACCATTCATGACTGGCGTACCACCAAGCTGATCGACTCTGCTCATGCCCACAACTGTAAGGTCGTGCTGAGCGTGACCAATTTCGGATCAAAAAACAATGCAAAATTTTTATCCAATCTGAATGCTCAGCGTACTTTTATCAATACACTGATCACCTTGCTGCGCGAGCGGAATGCAGATGGGGTCAACATCGATTTTGAAGATATTCCTCGTTCCAGCCGGGCCGATTTGTCGAATTTCATTATTGACCTTTCTTCCAGCCTTCGTGCTGCCAGAAAAGATTACCTGATCACGATCGCACTTCCAGCCATTGACTTTGATTATGTCTATGAGATCCGCCAACTGAATAAGTACGTGGATATGTTTATCATCATGGGGTATGAGTTTTACGGACAGAACAGCAAAGTAGCAGGACCTGTGTCTCCCCTTAGCAGCGGGAATACCTGGTGGCCGTACAACCTGGAGACCGCCGTGGATGAATACATCGTATCCGGTGTGACACCTTCCAAATTGCTGCTCGGATTGCCGTATTACGGAGCAGAGTGGCAGACGAAGGATCTGAAATTCCCGTCCAAGGTAGAGCGTTTTATGAGGTATCCGATGTACCGGAATATCAAGAAAGAGCATGGAGAACTTTTGTGTTGTGAAGACGAAGACAGTAAAAGTAAATTTCATGTATACCGCGACGATAATAACCGCTACCGGCAGATCTGGTACGAAGATGAAAAAACCCTGGCGAAAAAGTATGACTGGGTCATGGAAAGAAAAATCGGAGGAGTAGGGATCTGGGCATTAGGGTACGACAATGGATATACAGAATTATGGGAGCTCATTGCAGAGAAATTTTCTGAAAAAGAAAGTCCGGAAATACCGGTACAACTGGCTTCTGTTTCTACCCGGAAGCCTAACATGTCATTCCAGCGGTTCTTCGGAATTGCGATGCGGTTGATTACGAATCCACGGGCATTGCTTTCCCGTCCGGGGCCAATGGTAGCCATTCTTTCTTCTCTTTTCGGGATTGGTCTTGGAGGGATTTTTATTCTGATCCGTTATGGACATCGTTTTAAAAGATTTTATAAAATAATATTCCAGGGAGGAATTGCGTTAGTCATATTGTTATTATTTGGACTGATGTTTGTAGTAATGAAGTATGCCGGATTAAAAGAAGTTGCTTTTTTGTTGGGAGGTTTTTTAGTCGCAGGGATGTTGTTTTTGATTTTTGCCAGACAGTTTTTAGTGGAAAGAGATCTTCCTTAAGATAGTTGTTGACGTAAAAAAAGATCCTGAGAGGGGATGGTTAGTGTGATTGTCAGGAGATAATGAGAAGTATTTTCAGAATAGTATATATGTTTAATTTTATTTTTAATTACAATTTATGGCACAAACTCTAGCAACACCGGGTGTTTATATCGAAGAGAAAAACGCCTTCCCCAACTCGGTGGCGGGAATTCCTACAGCGATTCCTGCATTCATTGGGTACACCGAAAAATCCGTGCGTGATGGTCAGTCTTTACTGAACAAAGCGATCCGGATTTCATCTCTCACAGAATACCACAGCTTTTTCGGAGCCGGCGTACGTTCTACCTTTCGTGTAGAGCAGACGGAAAATCCGGAAGCAGGGTATGATTTCATGATCGACGAAGCCGGCTATAATGTAGTACCGGAAAATTCTTCGAGGTTTATTTTCTACGATGCGATCCGTTTGTTTTTTGCCAACGGAGGCGGGACCTGTTATGTTACCACAGTAGGGACCTATTACAGCAACTATGGAGACGATCACTCCAC
>CAYTGJ010000074.1:0-11222 GCA_964437245.1 uncultured Chitinophagaceae bacterium | reverse complement strand
GTCTGAATACCATTTCCAAAAGAGCGTTCGAAAATGCGATCATTGGTTTGATCAGCGAAGAAGAACCAACCATGTTATTGATCCCGGAAGCGATCATGCTGGAAGAAGCAGATTGTTTTGCGCTTCAGCAGGCGATGCTACAACATTGCGGATTGAAAATGAAAAACAGGTTTGCTATTCTGGATGTGTACAACGGAAACAGAGGCCGTTCCTACGATCGTCAGGATGTTATCACCCGTTTCAGAGAAGGCGTGGGCAGTAATTTCCTTTCTTACGGAGCTTCGTATTATCCGTATCTGAACTGTTCAATAGTACAGAATGAAGAGCTTGATTACAGAAATATCTCCAATCTTGATGAATTAGAAAGACTCTTGACCAGAGAAGCAGAAACAACTGCTGATAAAAAGAAATCAGAAGACATCAAGAATGAGATCCGAAAACTGAGCAATCCTGATACAGATGTAGAGAGCCTTTCTCAGACTCTTAAAGTGATCAGCCCGGCATTCAAAAATGTATTGGCCAAAGTTCGTATTCTGCTGAATGTACTTCCTCCTAGTGCTGCGATGGCAGGTATTTTTTCTGCGGTGGATGCTTCCAGGGGCGTTTGGAAAGCTCCGGCGAATACAAGCGTATCCTCTGTGGTAGGACCTACTGTTAAAATTACCCACGACGATCAGGAAGATCTGAACCTTACCGTAACCGGTAAATCAGTCAATGCGATCCGTTCGTTCATCGGAGAAGGAACGATTGTATGGGGAGCCAGAACACTGGACGGAAACAGCCAGGACTGGAGATATATAAACGTGCGCAGAACCCTGATCTATATTGAACAGTCTATCAAATATGCCGCCAAGGCGTATGTATACGAAGCCAATGCCGCAGGTACATGGGTACTGATCAAGAGCATGATCTCTTCTTTCCTGAACGACCTGTGGAAAGCAGGAGGGCTGGTAGGAAATAATCCTGAAGATGCCTATGTAGTGGAAGTAGGACTTGGCACGACCATGACCCCTAACGATGTATTAGACGGTATCATGAGAATTACTGTAAAAGTGGCGGTGTCACGTCCTGCAGAATTTATCGTGATCACATTCCAGCAAAAGATGCAGGAATCCTAAGTCATCATAGCACTCATTTAATTTTATAAAACATTTAAAAACACTTTAAAATTTTACAAAAATGGCAGAAGCACAATGGCCAATTCCAAAGTTTCACTTCAGAGTAGAGTGGGCAGGAAATGATGTCGGATTTCAGGAGGTTACAGGATTATCCCTGGAAACCCAGTTTATTGAATACAGAGCCGGAAATGATAATACTTTTTTCACCCAGAAAATTCCGGGACTAAAGAAAAACACCAACATTACTTTGAAAAAAGGATTGTTTCATGGAGACAATGCTTTCTGGGACTGGTTTCTGGATGTACAGACCAATCCGGAAAGAAGAGAGACCCTTACGATCTCACTTCTGGACGAGGAAGGAAATCCTGTATTTGTATGGACGATCCTCAATGCTTTCCCAATAAAGGTATCGGCACCGGATCTTAAGTCAGATGCCAATGAGATTGCTGTAGAGACGATAGAGCTGGCACACGAGGGGATTACGCAGGAAGCTCACTAAGCTGTTTTAAGGCAATAATATATGTCGCAGTTATATTATCCTCCCGTTGGGTTTCATTTTGATGTACGCATACTCGGAGTAAGCGATGCCGTCGAAATGGTGACTTCTCAGGTCGGAGTGACTCCTAATATAGATGGTAAGTTTTCGGAAGTATCCGGGATTTCTTATGAGGTTCAGCACGAACCTTATTATGAAGGCGGAGAAAACCGTTTTGCTTACCATCTGCCCAAGGCTACACAATATGCCCCATTGATTTTGAAGAGAGGACTTGTGTCCTCTACTTCATCTCTGGGGAGTTGGATCACGAGTACCCTCTCGCATGGGTTAAATGAGCCGTTGGAATTAAAACAGATTCTTGTAACACTTCTGAGCGATGAAAATACACCTCTTGTAGGATGGCTGTTTATCAATGCATATCCCACCAAATGGCAGGTTTCGGATCTGAATGCCAATCAGAATGAAATAGTGGTGGAAACAGTTGAATTCGCCTATCATCGTTTTGAAAAATTCGGTTTGTAGAATGGCCATTGAAATAAAAGAACTGATCGTAAGGGTGATGGTAAACAACCAGGCACCTAAGTCCGGACAGGAGGAGAAAGGGCAGATAACTTCCATCGATAAAAAAGAAATCATAAAGGAATGTGTAGAAAAGATTATGGAAAAACTGGAAATGAAATCGCTTAGATAATACTCATGGGACTTGGTGACATAGCAAATAAAGCAGCCTCCGCCGCAAAGAAAAAAATAGGACTTGGAAATCAAAGTGCCACGTTGGTGAAAATGTTCATTGACGAGCTGGAACTGTTTCTCAATCCTAATCAGCTGAATCATTCCATTAAAGTAAATCATTCCAAAGATGAACATGCCGGGATGGAACGAAAAGGACCGGATGGAAAGTCAACGGTCGTTTCCTCTTCTACTCCTGTATCCACGGGACCTGAATCCCTTAGCTTTGAACTCATGCTTGACGGTACCGGGGCTACCGGAAGAGAAACCGATGTCCCCAGCGAAATATCAAGACTTGCCAAAGCCGTGTTTGGCCCTTTGGGCGATCCAAAGAAAAGAAAAGAAAAAGTAGTGATCTCCTGGGGAGATACCATTTCTTTTACCGGTCATGTGGAAACTTTTGATATTTCCTATAATCTGTTCAAGCCAGACGGTACACCACTCCGGGCTACAGTAAAACTTTCTTTTTTAGGGACGAGTGTACTTACACAGGTCAATGAAAAAGAAAGAGGCAAAACAAAAGAACTGGATATTGACGAAGCCCGAACGCTTGTGAATGCCTGTAATGCCGTTTACAACAGTCCTGTGGGATATATTGCCGTGGCCAAAGCAAATAAGCTGACCACTGTACGAAAACTCAAACCAGGTTCAACATTGGTGTTCCCGCCTAAAAAAGAATAAAGCAATGCCCGAAACTATAGATCCGAACGAAACCGTAATTTCCTTATCGCTGCTGGTCAACGGACGACCGGTATCTTCTGAGTATTATGTGGAGTCTATCTATATACGAAAAGAAGTAAATAAAATCCCGTATGCCCAATGCACGATTCTGGAGTCAGATGCCTATGTGAATGAGTTCAGCGTAAGTAATTCATCGGAGTTTGTACCGGGAAATGAAGTAGAGATCAAAATGGGGTATGAGACCGATGCGAGTACGGTATTCAAAGGGATCATTACCAGTCATGGGCTGCGCTTGAGCAATAACCGGTCGGTGCTTTCGATCGAATGCAGGGACAAAGCCCTTCAGCTTACAGCCGGTCGTAAAAATGCTGTTTTTGAGAATTCCAAAGACAGTGATGTGATCAATAAAATAATCCAGTCGTGCGGCCTTTCCGGAGAAGTGGACGATACCAAAATAGTACATTCTGAATTAGTACAGCATTATTGTTCGGATTGGGATTTTATGATGATGCGCGCAGAAATAAACGGTCTTATGATCGTGGCGGATGCGGGGAAAGTAACAGTGAAAAAACCATCTCTTTCAGACAATCCTGCGCTGGAAGTCACCTATGGTGTTGATATCCTTAATTTTTCTGCGGAGATCAATGCCATTGATCAGTTCAGTTCAGTAGTTTCTTCTGCCTGGGACATGTCAAATCAGAAGGTGGTTACCTCTTCGTCCAGGTCTGTAGAGGAAGCGGGGGCGGGAGATCTCAAACTGTCAAAACTATCAGAAGTACTGGGAGGGAAAGAATACGTGCTGCAGTCGTCCGTGAATATGTCGACAGATCTTCTGGAAGTATGGGCTTCCTCCAAGCATTTGAAATCGAGTTTGTCCAAGTTAAAGGGGAAAGTGGAATTTCATGGCAATGCTACTATTGAACCCGGTCAGCTATTAAAATTATCCGGACTGAGTAGCCGGTTCAATGGAAATGCTTTTGTAGGGGCGGTAGAGCATTGGGTAGAAAATGGAGTATGGAAAACAACGGCGTTGCTGGGAACCGGTTTTGAATGGTATACCCAGGAAACTCCTTTTATAGAAGCCCCTTCTGCTTCCGGAATCGCAGCTCCTTTTAAAGGGCTGGCGATCGGGATCGTAAAGCAGATCCACGAGGACAAGGACGGTCAGTACCGTGTAAAGGTAGCCTTTCCAACTTTGCAAAAAGATAATTTATCCGTATGGGCCAGGCTTTCGAGTTTTTATGCAACCAAAGAAGCCGGCGCATTTTTCTATCCTGAAATAAACGACGAAGTGGTGGTAGGTTTTTTAAACGAAGATCCTCAGCATCCTGTGATTATGGGCATGTTGTACAGCTCTTCCAATAAGACTCCTTTTCCTCCCGAGCAGGAAAATAAAGTCAAGGCGATCGTGACAAAAAGCAAACTTACTATTCAGTTTGACGATACCGACAAGATCATTGAAATATTGACTCCCAAGAAGAATAGTATTAAGATAAGCGATAAAGACGATGAGATCCTGATCGTAGACTCAAATAATAATAAAATACTGTTGTCTAAAGATGGAGTATCCATTGAAACCCCTAAAGATTTTGTGGTGAAAGCAACTGGGAAAATAGTACTGGAATCCTCTTCTGATGTAGAGGTCAAAGCGACCGGAGATCTGAAAGGAGAAGGAATGAATGTGACGATGGAAGGGAAAACGAAATTTGCCGCAAAAGGTGCCATGGTGGAAGTAAATGGTTCTGGCCAGACTGCCATAAAAGGAGGAATGGTCATGATCAACTGATTCCATTTTTCAACGTCATTTTTCCGGGATGATCACAGAAATAGAAAAAACGAAGTATTTAAAAATTATTTCAAAAATAGATACTAGAGAATAATATAATATGTTGGATAAAATTTTCATAGCAAACATTGGATAGACAATTCTTGCACATGCTAGTATCTGGGATCTGCTATCCTGGTTTTTGAAATAAGTTTTAGAGAAAATAAAAAAGAAAAATAAGCTGTTTTAACGATGCCTCCAGCCGCAAGATTGACCGATATGCATGTATGTCCGATGGTGACAGGTCCTGTTCCTCACGTAGGAGGTCCCGTGATGGGACCTGGTGTCCCTACGGTAATGATCGGAGGAGTACCGGCAGCCGTCATGGGGGATATGTGTACCTGTACCGGCCCGCCTGATTCTATTATCAAGGGATCGGCCACGGTGATGATCGGCGGGAAACCTGCCGCAAGGATGGGCGACTCCACGGCGCATGGAGGCTCTATCGTGCTGGGATGCATGACGGTGATGATCGGGGGATAAAAAAGAAAAAACAGTAGAGCAAAATTTGAACTATAGTATGGCAGAAAGTAATAAATCATTTTTGGGAGTAGGATGGAAGTTTCCTCCTACCTTCAGCCGGAAGTCAGGAAGTGTGATACTGGTATCGGAAGAGGAAGATATCCGCGAGAGCCTGGAGATCTTACTTTCTACCCGGAAAGGAGAACGTAACATGTTGCCAGAGTTTGGATGCAATCTTCATCATATGGCGTTTGAAAACATCAACGGCAATACCATTGCGCGTCTTAAAACAATGATCGAGGATGCTATCCTGCAGTTTGAACCCCGTATCAGAATCGACGGCATTGATATTGATACCACCAAATCAGTAGAAGGATTTGTCAATATATTGATCTATTACACTATTAATAAATCCAACCAGTCGTCCAATATGGTCTATCCATATTATATACAGGAAGGAAGTGATGCACGTTTTAAACCGGTTACGCAGTAACCATTTTATTGTAAACGATTGTGAGTACAACAACAGGAATACATAAATCTTATAATGGAACCTCTCAGGATGGCAGACCGCTGAAAGCCCTGGATTTTGACTACGTAAAGATCGATGAACGTTCCTTTGAAGATCTGCTGGTGTTTGCCTCTGGCTTTTCAAGGCTGATCAATTTTTATGGACTGTCTAACAAGATCGAAGGAGACTGGTCGGATTTTCTGAACGATGAAACCGTCGTGCTGGCTACTATGATCGATTCGGATCCTGGAAAAATAGAGGTCAATTTCAAAAAATATCTCTACAAAGCAGACTTATTCAGCCGTCCGGAGAAAAAGATCTTTTATCTTAAAAAATGTTTCTCAGAAATTTATACCATCGCACTTCGTTTTCAGTACTGGTATCAGAAACTAAAAGCGATTGAGAGTTTTACCCTTTCGGAAAGCAACGTAAAGCAGGAAGTTGAAAATGCGATCATCAGTAAGCTCGGCGATGCCCTGGGAAGATTCAAGTCCCTTGTGCTTTCCATAGAATCAGATACCGCGTTGAACCTTCCGCTGGAATTTGATTTCAGAAGATTTGAACCGATCTGGCTCCTTCAGGGGATCGAAGCCAACCCTAAGCTGGCAGAGACCGAGGAGGTAAGTACCCGTTTCGGTATTGTAACCGGCGAACTGGAAACGGTATTCCAGGCATTTTACGAAACATTGCTGTATGTAAAGACGAAAGCTTCCGACTACATGGAGCAATCGCTTCAGAAAGACAATCATTACCCGGAAGTAGCCTTGTTCCTGGCTTTCCTGAAGCTTTTCAAAATAGCCCAGGGAGATCTGAACAACATCAGTCGCCGGCACCTTGAATTTTATTATACAGAGGTCTTACGGCAAAAAAGAGCCAGGGCACAGCAGGATAAAGTATATCTTGTATTCCAGCCTTATGATGGGATCCCTTTTGCAGACGTTAAAAAAGGAACAGAATTTCTGGGAGGGGAGGACGAGACCGGAAAAGATATTCTGTACCTGGCCGACGAAGCTCTGCAGGTAAACCGGGCACGTATACAAAAGGTGAGGAATGTATACATCGATAAGCGAACGATCAATGTAAGAGGGACTGAAAAAGTAATTTATAATAAGATTCTTTCCCTCGATATTCCGCTCGAAGCACTTACCAGGAAACCGGATGAAAAAATAAAACCCAAAACCTATGCTGCTTTTGGGGAAAATCAGGAAGGGAAAGGCTTGTTTGAAAAAACGATGGACA
The DNA here is from genome assembly GCA_964437245.1 of uncultured Chitinophagaceae bacterium. Taxonomy (GTDB): domain Bacteria; phylum Bacteroidota; class Bacteroidia; order Cytophagales; family Cytophagaceae; genus JANYCO01. The sequence goes on along the minus strand of CAYTGJ010000074.1, from coordinate 4,161 downwards.
ATGCCATGATGGGATTTGTGATCAATTCCCCTGTATTGTTCATGAAAGAAGGATTGAGAGAAGTATCGGTCTCCCTGCGGTTTTCTCCCGATTCATACAAGGAGTTTCTGACGATGCTGGAAGAGATCGGCTATTCGGAGAAAACGAAAGAAGACGAACTGTTTGTCAAGATCTTTCTCGAAGCATTTAACATCCAGATCACCGCGGCCGGAGGCTGGCTGACCATCAGCCGTTATGTGATCCTGCGGGATATTAAGTCCAATACCCTGAAAATAGAATTTGATATCGACAGCAGCGAACCTCCGATCGTGGCGTTTAACAGAGAGATCCATAAAGGATATTTCAATGAACAGCTTCCGCTGATCAGATTTGACCTTAACTGTGATTCCTATATTTATCCTTATACATTGCTCAGCCGGCTGATCCTGGATGAGATTCTGATCGAAACAAAAGTATCAGGAGTGAAAAACCTGGTATTGCATAATAACATAGGACAGCTAAGTCCCGACAGTCCGTTTTTCCCTTTCGGGCCGGTACCTCATACCGGAGCCTATCTGCTGATCGGGAACAATGAGATTTTCCAGAAATCGCTCGACGATCTTCAGATCAACATTGAGTGGTTTGACCTTCCCAAACACAACAGTGGTTTTTCAGGTCATTATAAAGAATATAATCTTGGCCTGGACAATACCTCTTTTGAGGCCAGGATCTCCATTCTGGATGGAGGAAGGTGGAAGCCGGAGCTGGAAGAAGAACAGCAAAAACTGAAGCTGTTCCGTTCGAAAGACGATCCATTGAAAGCTTCGCCTAAACCTAAAGTAGCCCTGAGCGATAAATCGCTGCTGACCGATCTGCATATTCCGGATCTGAAGCTGCCGCCTAACTATGCCGCCATACAGGAAAACCCCGTTTATACCAATACTTCCCGCAGAGGCTTTATCAAACTGGAATTAAGTAATCCAGAACATGGATTTGCCCATAGCGTATATCCTTCGATCCTGTCGGAGGTCACCATTAAAAACTCACGTACGGCACTCATCAAAATTGCCAACCCGAAAATACAGGAATTACCCAAGCCTCCCTATGCTCCTCAGATAAGATCCATTTCCCTGGACTATTCTTCTTCTGCGATCATTTCGCTCCGCGACAGGTCCCGGAAAAACGATCCTTCGGATCTTCGGGGTGAAGTATACCACGTACATCCTTTTGGAGAGCAACTGGTCTATCCTGATACTTCCAAACAAATCACCCGGCTGTTGCCGGAGTATATTTATGAAGGAGCCATGTTGCTGGGCTTCTCCGAACTCTATCCACCGCAGACGATCTCTTTCCTGTTTGAAATGCATGACGAATACAGTATTTCTTCCGAGCAGGATCCTGCGGTAATCGATTGGTTTTATCTTGCCAACAATGAGTGGCATTTTCTGAAACCTTCCCGGATCCTGAAAGATGAAACAAACGGATTCATGAAAACCGGGGTCATCAAACTGGAGATCCCTCAGGACATCAACCGTCACAATACGATTCTGGATAATAACTATTTCTGGCTCCGGGCTACTGCGATGAAAAATGTAAGCTCTGTATCAAGAATGGTAAGTGTATACTCACAGGCCGTAAGTGCTACGCTCAAAGAAGATCCGTTGCCTTTGGGAAAACACCTGGAAAAACCGCTTCCGGCTTTTTCCATCAACCGCTCCGTGAATAATATAGAAGGGATTCAGTGGGTCATGCAGCCGATGGATTCTTTCGGAGGACTTGCCGACGAAACGTCGGAACAGTTTTATGTGCGGGTAGCCGAAAAGCTCCGCCATAAACAAAGAGCCGTCATGGCCTGGGATTATGAACGCCTGATCCTTCATAAGTTTCCCGAAGTGTACAAAGCAGCTTGTCTGCCGAATATGAACAGCCAGAACCTGGATGCTCCCGGTAGTGTGCTGGTAGTGGTTACTCCCTACAGCAATAAGATCTCAAATTCGAAAGAACCGATTGCCAGCAGTGAGTTATTGTACCAGATCAAAAACTATGTACAGTCGTTTATCTCCCCTTTTGTGAAGCTGGAAGTGAGAAATCCGAGTTATGAGCGGATCAGGATCATCTGTTCCGTCAAGTTTATTGACGGATATAATTATGGATTCTTTCTTCAAAAGCTGAACGAGGAGCTGAACAGCTACTTATCAAACAACATTATCTTTGACCAGCCAAACGTTGCCTTGGGTGGTAAGATCAATACGTCCGACATTCTGAGTTTTATGCGTACGCTTCCGTACGTAGACTTTATTACCCGTTTTTCGATGGTGCAGGCGGCCAGGGATTTCAGTGGCCATTATGTATTGCTGGATACAGCCCGGGAGGGAAATCATAAGGCATTTTTACAGGCCTCCAAACCATGGTCTGTACTGGTACCGGATACGGAACACCAGATTGCTGTACTGAGCGATAAGCTGGAAGAACGGTCGCTGCAGGCGGGTATTGACATACTCAAACTGGGGCAGGACTTTATCATAGAATAAAAAGTTAATTGGAGATACCATTATGCCTATTCAAAACAGAAATACGCTGAAAAGCTTCTTTAAAAAAGGACAACTACCTTCCGAATCGCATTTTTACGATCTGATCGATTCACTCATCAATAAGGTAGACGACGGGATGGCCAAAACGCTGGACGATGGCCTGATGCTGTCGCCGATCGGAAGTTCGAAGAAGCTGATCAGTTTTTATAAAAGCATTGAAGATAAAAATCCCGCCTGGAGCCTTGAGATCAACAGCGGAGACGGAAACCTGAATATAAACAACCATGTGGGAGACAGTATTCTTACCCTGACCAATTCCGGTAAAGTAGGAGTAAACAACAGTACTCCCCAGCAGGCACTGGATGTAAAGGGGAATATTGCCATGTCGGGCCGGATAGGGAATAAGTATACCGGAAAAGTGCTGGGCGATGGAAACTGGCATCCCATTCTTACGGAGCTGAATGGCTGTCATTCTCTTGAGATCGTAGCCGGGATCGGGAAAAAGAAGACTGGCCGGTATGCCATGCTGCATGCGTTTGCACTCAGTACGTTTGGAAAATCCAAGAACAAAATAGACGTACGACAGGCCTACTATGGAGTACGAAGTAATAAGATAGAGCTTCGCTGGACCGGAACGACCTATAATTACAACCTTGAAATACGTACCCGGAATACCTACGACGGAGAATATTACATCCAGTACTATATCGCTGATCTGTGGCTGGATACTTTTATGGATCAAAGTCTTGTAAAATAATATTGATTACCTATCTATTAAATAACGATGGCAGAATTAAAATTCATAGTGACACTGGAAGAAGCGAATAAAATTTTTAAAGCTCTGGGCAAAGAGCCTTTTCAGGAAGTATACGAACTGATTGGAAAGCTCAACGAGCAGGCCAACCAGCAACTTTCAAAAGAATCTTTTAAAGTGACCAGAAATAAAGTACAGAACAAGACAGAAGAGCTGGCCGGTCGGCATAGAAAAGCAGAGTAATGAAAAGTTACGTGGCCGTTTTGTAAACTTATATACCGCATCACTATGGAACAACCTATTTATATTTCCGATCAGTCTCTTAAGCCGGGACTGGATTATTACTACCTGCGAGCAGAGGGGATCCGGTTTATTCAGGAGCTGACAGGCTCGTTCTGGACGGATTTTAACGAACATGACCCGGGGGTGACCATTCTGGAACAACTATGTTTTGCGCTGACCGATCTTTCGTACAAAACAGATTTTGAAATACAGGATCATTTTTACAATAAGGGGAAACATGATTTTACTTTTCTAAAACCTAATGAAATTTTCCCCTGCAATGCTCTTACTCTGAATGATTACCGCAAACTTATTTTCGATTCGGTATTCGAGCTGAATAATATATGGGTCGTGCCGCTTTCGCAGGAAACCTCTTCCCTCAACGGTTTATATAAGATCCTCCTGGATGTCAACGATTCGGTGAAAGGAGAAGAGGCCCGCCAGCAGATCGTTCAGAAGACAAAAGAAGTTTACTGGAATAACCGGAATATTTGCGAAGACATTGAAGAGATCAGCGTTCTGAAACATGTACCGGTTTCTTTTCATGCCAATATTGAGATTGATGGAAAGATCAGTGGAGAAACGATTCTGGCCAGGATCTATTTTAAACTTCAT
>CAYTGJ010000073.1:19040-22232 GCA_964437245.1 uncultured Chitinophagaceae bacterium | reverse complement strand
GTAGGACGGAACAATACGTTTGACCGGAATATGGTACTGAGAATAGCAGGACTGAACGGCCCCGATATAACAGTCCCTTTCCCTGTATTCAGCCGCCAGGACAGAGGATATTTGACCACCTCTTTTGCAGCGTCCCTTCTGACCTCTTCCATCTCGATTACCGTAGATCCTTCTGCTACTCCTAACAACGTATTCTCGATGGCCTATATAAAAATTACCTATCCGCAGAATAGCACGATGGGAGGACCCGCGGAAAAAATATTTCAACCGGGAGTATCTTCTGTTCCCAATTACTATACTCTTAACTGGACTTCCTCTTCAGCTCCGGTCGTATATGATCTCTCTGATAAGGACAATCTCCGGATGTTGAACAGTGCACTGACCGGGAGCAACCTGGAAGTATTTGTCCCGAATGGAGTAACGGCTTTTTCCGTAATACAGTCCAATGCTTACCGTTCCGTTCCGCTGATCCGCTCTGTAGACCTTAATCCTTATGATACTACTCAGGACTATGTGATTCTTACACACCGGAAATTATGGGGGATGGCTACGGAGTACAGGGATTATCGTACGTCTATGCAGGGAGGAAATCATTCGGTGTTAATGGTGGATATTGAAAAAATTTACAACCAGTTTTCCTATGGCGAATGGACCCCGCTTGCTATTAAGAGATTTTGTTCCTACCAGACAGCCTACAATAAGAAAATCAAATCAGTATTCCTGATAGGAAAGGGGATTGATGTAAAATATAAAGGAGGTGCTCTTGATTTTTACAGAAAGAATCCTCAAAGCTATATCAACAGTACCAGTGAGGTGTTGAGAATAGAAAATTTCATCCCTCCCCTTGGAAGTCCAGCTTCGGATATATTGTATGTACTGAATGCTTCAAACAGACCTTCGCTGGCAATAGGAAGACTTTCTGCCAGGTCCGAGACTGACATCGAAAATTACCTCAATAAGGTGAAAGAGCATGAAGTGCTGGATTCGGCTTATATCTGGAGAAAGAGTTTATTACATCTTTCCGGTGGTGCAAATCCAGGAGAGATCATTATCTTCAGAGGCTTTGTAGACGGGTTCAAAAGCATTGTTGAAAATTCGTTTTTCAGTGGTAAGGTGGTAAAGACCTATTCAAAGAAACCAGGTTCTGAGACGGTGGATCAGGTGGACATTGCCTCTGAGGTCAATGCAGGACTTGGCTATATCACATTCTTCGGCCATTCCAGTTACAGTCTTACAGAATTGGACATCGGCTACGTTTCTCAGCCGATCTTCAACTATCATAACAAAGGAAAGTACCCAATGCTGGTGATCAACGGATGTCAGTCTGCCAACTGTTATACCAATTACTCTTTGGGAGAAGACTGGCTGAACACTGCCGACAAAGGAGCCATTGCGATTTTAGGGACTTCGGATATGGTCTATACCAATCCTTTGAGAGATTATACCAACGCGTTATACTATGCCTTGTTTGATACTGATTCATTGAAAAGCAAGCCGGCAGCGCATGTGATGAAAGATATGTTGATGGTGAAAAACCTGGATGGAGCTACTGTACACCAGATGAATTTCCACGGAGATCCTGCGCTCATAATATATAGCCCTTCGAAACCTGATTATGAGATTTCCGGTGATTACGAACCCCGGACCGAGAAACCGGAGCTGAAGTGTTTCCTGAAATCGTATGACGGGAAAAAAATTACAGCTTCAACAGATTCTTTTATGGTAGGTATTCCTGTGAAAAATTTAGGGGTCTATGACAAAGACCGATACCTGGTAGAGGTTGTACGGACAATAAGCGGAAAAATAATTAATTATAAGCCTGTAGAATATGGTCCGGTAAGGTATATCGATACTTTGTATTTCAAGATAAACGGAAATAAAAATCCCACTTTTTATGGATTGAATAAATTCCAGATAAATCTTGATATCCAGGATTCGATCCGGGAGATGGATGAAACCAACAATACTGCCACGATCGAATACTTCATGGGATTGAGTGGGGTAACCTGTATTTTTCCTAAAGAATTCAGCATCGTACACGATCAGCCCATTACTTTTGTGGCCCAGGCTACCAATTTGCTGGTGCAGCAGCGTCCTTATTATTTCCAGTTAGATACCTCTTACCTTTTTAATTCCGGTTTCAGAAAAGACACTGTTGTGTATTCCGGGTCTCTTGCCAAATGGCCGGGAGTCTTTCTGAAAAGCAATAATAACGTAGACAGTACAGTTTACTATTGGCGCGTACGGTATCTCGATGTAGCTCCGGGAGAAGATACCATATGGTCTACCAGTTCCTTCATCTACATAAAAGAAAGTCCTGACGGGTGGTCGCAAAGTGAAGCTCCCCAGTTTGAGAAAGATGAAAAGAAAAATATTTACATGGACTATACCGACAGTACCTGGTATTTTGCCAATTCTTCCATGCCGTTGAAATTGATCGTCTATGGAAACGGTTCGGGATCTAATATTGACAGTACTACGCTGAAAGTCGGAGAACTTGAAACCTTGTTCCCGGGGTATTATTATTTCAAGTGTGCTGTTGGCTGGGGATCTACTGAGAATGAATCGCTCGAGATAGATGGAATTGTGGCTGTGGCCCTGGATAAAAGTACGGTAGAAAACTACATTATTCCAGGATATGGGGTTTGTGGAAGAACACCCAAACCGATCGTACAGCCCTTTTATACGAAATATAACGGGACGGCCAGCTTTATCAACTGGTTGAATGCTGTGCCGGTAGGCGATTATATTATCATAGGCAATAACGGAGATGCCGGATTTGATCGTTTGGACTGGGCAGGAGCCAAAGCAATCCTGGCCAACGATTTCGGGGCTCAGCAAACACACTTGCTGAATGACAACGAACCGTATGCCTTATTGGCCCGAAAAGGAGCAACTACCCCAATCGTAGAAAAACATTCTGATGATCAGTTTGCCAGTCTCACCATTGATACCACTATTTATGGCCGGTACAATAATGGGGCGATTGTTTCGACCCGGATAGGACCATCAGTCGGATGGGGGACTTTTTATCAGAAGATTACAGCAAGTGGATCGGATAGCCATCGTTTCAAAATATTGGGAGAAAAACTGGACGGTACTGTAGATACGCTTGGGCTGAACCTTAATTTTGTCACCAACATTCAAGGGGTGGATACGATCGATCTGGGACCGTTGATTGATGCCGGTGTA
>CAYTGJ010000073.1:17839-19030 GCA_964437245.1 uncultured Chitinophagaceae bacterium | reverse complement strand
AGGTGATATATCATAAGTCGCCCGAGGGAACGATGAATCCTTTTGTGGCAGGGCTGGAGAATTACACTATAAATACGAGAGAAGAAGGAGCTAAAATTTGTATTCCTTATGTCTTTGAAAATATATCAGACCTCTCGTTCCAGGATTCCTTATACGTGAGGATTATCGCCAAAGGAGATGGTCCATTGACTGTGGATACGCTCTTTGTCGTCCATAAAGACTCTTTGAAACCAGGTGAGGCATTTCAGTTCAGATACTGTTTGAATACAAAAGGATTATATGGAAGGGCTTACATAAGAACTTTTGTAAACCCGAACATTCAGCCGGAAGAATATTATACCAATAATATGCTCGAAACTACTTTTGAAATTATCAAAGACAATATACCTCCGGTTATAGATGTGACGTTTGACGGAGTCCATATTATGGACGGTGATATAGTGTCTCCGAGTCCATTGATTACCATTACGCTCAACGATAACAGTAAATACCTTCTGATCACAGATCCTAATGATGTTACGATATTTTTCAGAAGGCCCGGAACTTCAGAAGAACAGATCCTCCCGGTCAATCCCGATGTAGTAAGGTTTGGACAATCTGCGGGCAATGGCAATACGTTTACCATTGAATATAATCCTAAAAATCTGCCGGATGGAGAATATACGATCATCGTGCAGGGCAAGGATGTGAATGGAAATAAATCAGGTCAGTTTTACAAGGTGACGTTTTATGTGGAAAATGCTTCTACCATTTCAAATTTCTATCCGTATCCTAATCCGTTTTCTTCCAGTACCCGGTTTGTCTTTACTCTAACCGGTCACTATGTGCCGGATGACCTGAAAATACAGATCATGACGGTAACCGGGAAAGTAGTAAGAGAAATTACCAAAGAAGAATTGGGGCATATCCATATTGGGAATAATAAAACAGAATATGCCTGGAACGGAACCGATGAGTTTGGAGATAAACTTGCCAACGGAGTATACCTGTACCGGGTGATCATCAAAAACAAAGGGGATAATTTTGAACACAGGACCACGGCCGGAGACAAGGCATTTAAGAAGGAGTTTGGTAAGATTTATATTCTTCGGTAGAGAGATACAAGATGCCAGATCCTAGATCAGATGGGAATACTCTTGCTCTTCCCCGTTTCCCACTCATCTTGCATCCAGTATCTAGCATCTTTCACTC
>CAYTGJ010000073.1:0-17829 GCA_964437245.1 uncultured Chitinophagaceae bacterium | reverse complement strand
CCAACATTTTGCTGCTCTATTCTGGAAAGACCAGTATAGATTTCTGCCTTAAGATCGCTCAGGATGGAATACAGTCCGAAATACGTGCGGTTGATGTACAGCGAATGCCGTGAACCTCTTGCTACTTTTGACTCCCGTATTTCCTTCAATCCTGCCAGATAATCAGTATAAGCATAGATCTCTTCAAAATAAGCAGGATCGCCAAAATCAAACTTTTCTTTTGTGAAAGGAAGAATAAGAAGGTCGATCATGTGCTTGAACAGCCCCGAGAAAAAAGTGATTTCTTCTTCGGTGTCTGAGGGATGGATCATTTCCAGGTTAGTATAGATCTCCCGGATATTTTTTTCATCCTTATACACACGATCATCAACCAGGGCAAAATAATTTTCATAGAAATCAGCAGGAATTTCTTTGATGCAGCCAAAATCAAAAATACCGAGGGTACCATCTTCCCGCATGAGGAAATTGCCGGGATGAGGATCTGCATGCACTTTTTTCAGACGATGCACCTGAAACTGGTAAAAATCCCAAAGAGCCTGTCCTATTTTGTTCCGGATTTCCTGGGAAGGATTCGTTTGAAGAAATTCTTTCAGATGTTTGCCTTCCAGCCAGCTCATCGTAATGATCTTTTCGGAAGACAGTTCCGGATAATATACCGGAAATACCAGGTTATTTATAGAAGCACATTGTAGAGACAGTTCGATAGAACGTTTCAGTTCGAGTTTGTAGTCCGTTTCTTCCAGTAGCTTGGATTCTATTTCTTCAAAATAGTTATCCATGTCCATTTCACGTACCCCTACCAGACGCATGGCAAAAGGTTTGACCATTTTCAGATCAGACCGCACACTGTTTGCTACTCCCGGATATTGGATTTTTACGGCCAGTTTTTGCTGGTCTTTCCAGGCTATGTGTACCTGTCCGATGGATGCAGCATTTGAGGCCACCATCTCAAACTGGTCGTAAAGCTGTTGAGGGGTTTTGCCCAGTGTTTTCATAAAGGTATTGACCACGAGAGGACCGGAGAGCGGCGGTGCACTGTACTGAGACATGGAAAACTTGTCCGTATAGGCTTTGGGAAGCATTCCTTTATCCATACTGAGCATCTGTGCTACTTTCAGCGCACTGCCTTTCAGGTTGCTGAGGGTCTCGTAGATATCCTCGGCATTTTCCTGGTGCAGTTCTTCTTTTGAAAGATCAGGATCAATTAGTTTTTTGGTATAATGCTTTACATAATTTCCTCCCAGTTTGAGGCCTGTGGCGACAAATTTGGAGGCTCTTTCTACTTTTGAAGTAGGGATACTGGATTGTTCTTTCATAAGAAATCAGCCGTTATCTTTTCGCTAAAATAAACTTTCCAAAATCGATCAGGCTGTCGAGGGTATTGTCGCCGATCAACCGGAAACTCAGGTCGACGGCCTTTTCAATAGCTGCATCGGTCATTTCATAATTTTCACTTTGATCGTCTACCCAGTATTTTAGAACAAAGAGTGCCTGTAACCAGAAACCATAACCATATTTATCGGAGATAAATTTCCGCTCCTTGATCTCCCTGGAGTCATAACCCGTTTTGATCAGTCCGTCAATGTATTCAAGGAAGGCTTTGCGAAAGCTTTCAAGTGTATCCTGCCTGAGTTCGGCAAGCGAAAGGTTATCCCGTTGAAGCAGGACAAAACTCCGGTTTTCTTTCAGCTTTTGTACCCATAGAAAGTAGAACGCAAGCAGTTTTTCCTTGGCCGAATAGTTTCTATAGGTCTCATCATTTTCGAGCTGATTTTTTGTATCGATAAAAATAGCAAGCCAGATCTCCTTTTCGATGGCTTCAAGACAATTAAAGCATTTGTAAAACTCGGCTTCTTCATAGTGCAGGTCTTTACAAAAGGCGTATACTGAAGCAGGTTTTTTTCCGGTCTCAAGAAAATGTTTTTTATAAGCGTCTAAAAGTTGGCTTTTTTCCATGGTGTTTTCTGTATCATTAAGGTTAAAACTAGGTTTGTAAAAATTACCCTTCCAAAAAGAGGGAAGGAGCAGGCAGGTGTATAATATCCCTGTCTTATAAACAATTGCCTGTAAAAAAAGTTTAGATTGTTCCCTATATTTTTTTAGAAATGTTGGTTCAAGCCTGGGAGAATACTATCACGATTTTATAAACTGCTATATAGGCGTTGTATCGAGCATCTTGTATCCGGTACTGATCCGGATGGACTAAAATACCAGCACCGTGGCATCCGCTACTTCTACCGTATTTTCATCGTTGATACGGGTCAGTTTTACCTCTTTCAGTTCGTTGACCAGAAGCGGGTCGTAAGGGGTGGTTACCTTTACATAATTATGGGAAAATCCGTACATTTTTCCCTTTTCCACATCGGCTTCCCAGAGTACCTGTACTTTTTTGCCCAGTTGTGTTTCGTAAAAAAAACGTTTCTTTTTGTCAGAGAGAATATGCAGCATTTTAGAGCGTTCTGCTCTTTCCTGTGCCGGTACTGTTCCCGGAAGTGTACTCGCCAGGGTATTGTCCCTTTCGGAATAGGTAAAGACATGCAGGTACGAAATATCCAGATCATTCAGAAACTGGTAGGTATCCAGGAAATCTTCCCGGGTTTCGCCCGGAAATCCTACGATGACGTCCACACCAATGCAGCAATCCGGCATGATGGATTTGATCCGGGCAACTCGTTCGGTGTAAAGTTCGCGCTGGTACCGGCGGCGCATAAGCTTTAAAATCTTATTGGAACCCGATTGAAGAGGAATATGAAAATGAGGAACGAATTTTTTAGACCCGGCTACAAATTCAATGATCTCATCACTCAAAAGATTAGGTTCGATGGAAGAAATCCGGAAACGGTCAATCCCTTCTAAAGTATCCAGTTCCTGGATCAGCGATAAAAAATTGTGTACTCTTGTACCCTGGATCAGGCCGTAGTCTCCGATGTTTACTCCCGTCAGTACAATTTCTTTTACTTCTGTGGCGGCAATTTCCCGGGCTGTATTCAGAATATTGGCGACGGTGTCGCTCCGGCTGGATCCTCTTGCCAGTGGGATCGTACAGAAGGAACAGGAATAATCACAACCGTCCTGAACTTTTAGAAATGTTCTGGTTCGGTCGTTGATAGAATAGGAGCAATAATAATCTTTAGCCTGAGCAATTTCATTGTTGTAAACCTGGGCGGTTTCCTGTTTTTCAAAATTTCCCAGCAATTCCAGCAGCTTGAATTTTTCTGATGCTCCCAGGACGGCATTAACGCCCGGAATGGCAGCGATTTCGTCCGGTTTGAGCTGGGCATAACAGCCTACAATAGTAATAAAAGCTCCCGGAGAATATTTAAGAGCTTCTTTGACTATTTTTCTGCACTTTTTATCAGCATTTTCTGTTACAGAACAAGTATTGATGACATATACGTCAGCTTTCTCATGAAATTCAACTTTTTTATAACCGGTTTCTTCAAACATTCTACCAATGGTAGAAGTCTCGGAAAAATTAAGTTTACATCCCAGGGTATAAAAGGCTACTGTTTTCATGTTTTGCAAAGGTACTTAATTAAAATTTAAATGTAAATAAACCCCGCTTTCGGGAGATAGAGATTCCTTGGATATGTACTATTTAACGGCCAAAAACAGGACTTAAATTTGTATTTATTCCTAAAAATGTATAATTTTGAGATGAGTTACGAGAATCTGCTTTATTTAAAAATCTTAAAGCGTTCGTTTTACGTATACACAACTAAACAGGTTACCATTGGTGATGAAAAGGAGGACACTCATATTGCTCTTTATGCTGCTCTGGGCGGTAGGTTCACTATTTTTTGTTTCCTGTAAAGGAGGAAAAAAATCTTCTAAAAATGCGAACGACAGTACAGCCACAGACAGCACTGCCGTGGGAAAAGATCTTCCCAAACAAGTAGCTCCCAAATTCGAACTTCAGGAAAATATACTGGTTTCTATGCACGTACCCGGAGGAGAAACGGAATTAGGGTCTTTTGACCTGGAGAGTGCTACCCTGGAAGATTTTAACATGCTTGACATCGAGTCCAATAATCTGAAACGTAAGGTTAGCGTAGCTTCGTTTTATATGGATGAGACAGAAGTCGCCAACATTCACTGGCTCGAGTATTTGTACCATATTGAGAAAGATTCTTCGAAAGAAATATATGAAGGAGCACTCCCTGATACTACCGTATGGCAAAAAGAATTAGGCTTTAATGATTTTTATGTACAAAGTTATTTGCGGTATCAAGGCTTCCGTTTTTTCCCGGTAGTGGGAGTAAACTGGATGCAAGCCAATGATTACTGCTTGTGGAGAACGGCCAAGGTAAACGAGTACATGAACAAGAACGAGTCCGGGGGAAAGAAATCGAAAAATTCTTCCGGAGCAGTGCAGGGAGGAGTGGTATACAGGCTGCCTACCGAAGCCGAATGGGAATACGCAGCCCAGGCTTTTGTAGACAATCAGTTTAAAGATGCGAATGAGACGCACAAGCGTATTTATCCATGGGATGGAAATACCGTGCGAAATACAGACAAGAAACAACTGGGTAATTTTCTTGCCAACTTTAAACGCGGACGTGGGGATTATGGCGGGATCATGGCCAGCAGACGGACAGATGGAGCGATCATGACCAATTATATATGGGAATATCCTCCTAACGATTTCGGCTTGTACAATGTAGCTGGAAACGTGAATGAGTGGGTATACGATGAATACACTCCTTTTTCATTTGAAGGAGAGGAAGAAGAAGAGGCCAAGGAGGAAGGGTTCCTGGCAGGATCGCAGAATTATAACAAAGCCGGCTTTAATATTTATGGAAGCGGGAAATTAAGAATTTATAAAGGAGGCTCCTGGAATGATATTGCCTACTGGCTGGCTCCAGGAACCAGAAGATTTTTAGCGCAGGATTCATCCACCGCCACTATTGGCCTGCGTTGTGCCATGACTTATGGCAGTGCCGGTACGGAAGATTCTTCCAGCCAGGAAAACAGCGAAGAATATTCTGAATACAAATAACCCTCCCTGGGCCGGAACCGATTGGTACGGTTTTTATGTTTATCATACAAGGAACCAAAAGAAGGAGGCTGTTATGAAAATGATTTATCCTAAGATGATCATTGTATTGGTCATTCTGGCTGTTGCCCTCGTCATGAATTTCAGATATGAGGCTGAGCCTGTTCGTACACCGGCCCCGGCTCCGGTAGTCAAAAAAGTCGTAGTAATCAAAAAAGTCTATATTCGTGTCCCTGTACCCTCAGATTCTTCACAGATCGACACGACTATTATTACCTTGCCCAAAGAACCGCTTTCTCCCCCGGCACCTGATCTGAAGAAGTTCAGGAAATCCCGGAATATTCATAAAAGTGGGTTTATTTCATAAAAGCTACTACTTAGTAGAGGACATTTTCCGGTGATGATAATTTAATCTCTGATTATTTGGAGTTAATCATATTTTTTTTTGTAGATTACATTAATATATTTAACAATTTTATTACCTAAAACATACGTAACGGTAGTTGTAATCATTTTTTATTAACCATTAACATCACAATTTAAACAATGGAAACATCGGAATTAAAAGAAAAAACGGAACAGGTCATTAAAAATGTGTCTACCAAATGGGAGGGTACTTCTTTGCGTGATGACTGGGACAAAGAAAAAGAGATGGATTTTACTTATACAAACATTGATAAATTCATCCGGTTGAGCCTGGGAGAAACAGCGCATTTCAGTAATGCGATGTACAATGGAGATTACTCTCTTACATTGGAACAGGCACAGCGTAAAAAATATGATTTTGTATGCGAAAGCTTAGGGATTAAAGAAGGAACCAGAGTGTTGGACATCGGCTGTGGCTGGGGAGGATGGTTAACACATCTTAAAAATGTAGTAAAAGCCAAAGGTGTTGGGGTAAACCTTTCAAAAGGACAGGTAGCAGCCTGCCGGAAAAATGGCCTGGAAGCTTATATCAAGGACGGCCGTTATATAAAGCCGGAAGACTTTGGTAAGTTTGATGCCGTGACTGCATTCGGTAGCTTTGAGCACGTAGCGAGTGTGAAAGATTACCTGGAAGGCAGACAGGATGCTGTATACGAGGATTATTTTAAGCATGTGGCAGATCTTCTTTCTACAGGAGGACGCTTTTACATGCAGGCCATGGTGTTCAGCAAAAATATGATCCCCTTTGAAAAAGTAGACATCAATGCTCCTAAAGGATCAGATGAATACATTGTAGCTCTTCTGACCAAACATAATCCTGATTCCTGGCTATCATACGGTCATGAACATATTATCCGTTGTGCGAGCAAATACTTTAAGCCGGTATTTTACAGCAGTGGCCGTTTGGATTATATAAAAACAAACAGAGAGTGGACAAAGCTTTACTACAAGTTTGGGGTTAAGAAATACTTGTGGTATTTGTCTCTGATCCCAAAATATTTCACAGACAGAGAGTTCAGACACCAGTTGGATATCATGAAATACAGACCCAACCGTGTTTGTTTTGAAAGAGAGATTATGGATCATGCCAGATTGGTATTTGAAAAAATATAAGTAGACGGGACATTCCTACGATTTCCGGAACCCGGGATATAAATGAGCTGTGGAGGCCTGTTTGTATCCCGGGTTTCCTCTTTCCGGGGATCAGAAGTCCTTCCGAGACTTTGTTGATAAGATTTAGGTGTAAATGAATTAAAAAAGGTTCAAGATGGTTTTATATTGTATTAATAATTTCCCAATTTTGGGCGCAAATTAATTTGATATTAAGACTATAACAATGCAACGTAAATTCATAGGCACAGGTGTGGCGTTGGTGACGCCTTTTAAGGAGGATGGAACAATTGATTACGATGCATATAAGAAGCTCATCAATCACGCTATAGACGGAGGAGTGGATTATCTGCTGGTCAACGGGACTACCGGGGAGTCGGCTACAACCAGTGCTTTAGAAAAGGCAGAAATGCTGGCATTTGCCAAAACGGTTAACAGTGGCCGTGTAGGACTGGTATATGGTATTGGCGGTAATAATACTGCTGAAATCATTCAGACGATTAAAAATACAGATTTTAATGGGGTAGATGGTATTCTATCGGTAAGCCCTTATTATAACAAACCTTCGCAGGAAGGAATTTTCCTGCACTATACAGCCATTGCAGACGCAGCTCCGGTACCTGTAATCTTATACAATGTTCCCGGAAGAACCTCTTCCAACATTGCAGCTAAAACAACCGTCAGGCTATCCGCACATAAAAATATTGTAGCGATTAAAGAGGCATCTGGAAACCTTGAGCAAGCTATGGAGATTGTGAAATATGCCCATGAGGATTTTTTACTGATCTCCGGTGATGATCTGGTGACTGTACCAATGATTTCTATTGGTGCTAAAGGCGTGATGTCTGTATTGGCCAATGGATATCCGGCTCAGTTTTCAACTATGTTGAAACTGGCTCTTAAGAATGATTTTGCCGGAGCTACGGAGATCCTTAAGATGTTTATTGATATAAATCCTTATTTGTATGAGGAGGGGAATCCTGTGGGCATTAAGCAGGTACTAGCTTTTCAGGGAATTTGTACCAGCCAGGTACGTTTGCCGCTTGCCAAAGCTTCAGAGGCTCTAAAGGATAAAATGAAAAAATCAATGGCAGAGATCAGGTAGAATCTGATAACTGTCAATAAAAATACATTTATTACTGAATATTACTAAAAAAGGGTTTTTCTATAGAAAAACCCTTTTTTAGTAATCGTTATGTGAATGGTCAGAATCAATTATAAGTGCTACTATTCGTCGCTTGATTCATTTTTTAGTTCCTGAACTTCTACTCTTATTTCTTGAGCTAAATTCTTGATATCTTGCATCCCTTTTCTTACCCTCGTCCCAGCAGCACTATTATTCTTGTCATAGAATTTAACGAAGTCTCCCTCAAGAGATAATATTAGGTTTTTAAGTTCTTCGTAGCGTTTCATTAGTTTATTAGGTTTAGGTTTAAATATTAAGGTTATATTAAAATAGTATTGAGAATTCTAAATTAGTAAATAATTAGTTATATCCAAATCAGGCTAAAAAAATTTACAGCCAACTTTTATTAATTGGCTGTAAATCAATCAAAATCTATGCAGGAACGTTGGTTAGTTTACCAGCGTAAAGCCCTTTATCAAGCTTTTCTGAAATTTTCTCAAATGCATCAATCGTCAGTTTTACATCTTCCAGAGAGTGATCTGCTGTAGGAATGATACGAAGCATTACTACATCCTTAGGAACAACAGGGTAGATAACGATAGAACAGAATATTCCGTAGTTTTCTCTTAAATCCATGGTTAACTGAGCCGCTTCGTATTCGCCGCCTTTCAGGAATACAGGAGTTACCGGGGACTGTGTTTTTCCGATGTTAAATCCTTTTTCTTTCAAACCTGTCTGCAGGGCATTTACAACGTCCCATAGTTTTTGTCTAAGCTCAGGTTGGGTGCGAAGAAGTTCCAGTCTTTTCATATTTCCTATTACATAAGGCATAGGAAGTGTTTTAGCATAGATCTGGGAGCGGGTGTTGTATCTAAGATAGTTGATGATCGATTCTTTAGAAGCGACAAATCCTCCGATACTGGCCATTGATTTTGCAAAAGTAGAGAAATAGATGTCAATCTGATCCATTACTCCCTGCTCTTCGCCGGCTCCGGCTCCTGTTTTACCCATGGTACCGAAACCATGTGCATCGTCTATCAAGAGTCTGAAGTTAAATTCTTTCTTAAGTTCAACGATCCCTTTAAGATCGCCCATATCACCGGCCATTCCGAATACACCCTCGGTGATCACCAGGATCGCCCCTTGTTTATTCTCTTCTACCAGTCTGGTAGCTCTTTCAAGCTGTTTTCTAAGATTGGCAATATCGTTGTGAGGGAAAACGAATCTTTTCCCCTGGTGAAGTCTTACTCCGTCTACAATACAGGCATGGGATTCTGAATCGTATACAATTACATCATGTCTGTCTACTATAGCGTCGATCACAGACATAATTCCTTGATAACCATAGTTTAATACATAAGCCTCTTCTTTGCCTACGAATTCTGCCAATTGCTTTTCAAATTCCTCAATCAGATTTGAATTTCCGGACATCATACGGGACCCCATTGGGTAAGCCAAACCATATTGAGCCGCACCTTCAGCATCTGCTTTTCTGATCTCCGGGTGATTCGCAAGCCCTATATAGTTGTTTAAGCTCCAGTTTAACAGCTCTTTACCTCTGAATTTCATTCTAGGGCCTATCTCACCTTCCAACTTAGGGAATGCAAAATATCCATGTGCCACGCTAGAATGTTTTCCCAGAGGACCCATATCGGTCTTTAATTTTTCAAATAAATCCAAGGTAGTACTTGTTTAATGGTTAGTCGATAATGCTTCAATCATTGGGTTCTAGTTCAACCGCCAATAACTTGGCAAATGTACAAAATTTACGCATTAACAATGCAAACTTTGACAAAAAAACCTTTTGGGTTTTGTAATACTTTGATTTTTCGTACTATTATTTAAATTTTTTTGAGGAACTGAGCATGAAAATTACAAAGGTATTGGTTGCAAACAGAGGGGAGATCGCTCTCCGGATCATGCGGTCGCTACGGGAAATGGAGATCGGAGCTGTGGCGGTATATAGTGAGGCGGACAGAAACGGCCTGCATGTCCGTTATGCCGAAGAAGCTGTCTGGATCGGCGAGGCCCCTTCGGCAAAATCATACCTGAATATGGAACGCATTATAGAGGCGGCCCGGGAAACCGGGGCACAGGCCATTCATCCCGGGTATGGGTTTCTTTCGGAAAATGCTCTTTTCGCTCAGAAAGTAGCCGAAGCCGGGTTGATCTTTATCGGTCCTTCTGCTGAATCGATCCGGGTAATGGGAAGTAAACTCGGGGCAAAGGCGGCGGCGGCACGTTATCAGGTTCCGATGGTTCCCGGAAGCGGACAGGCATTGTCTGATATCAGAGAAGCCAGACAAACAGCGCTCGAAATAGGATTTCCTGTGCTGATCAAGGCAAGTGCAGGAGGAGGAGGCAAAGGGATGCGCATCGTGGAAAAGGAGGAGGATTTTGAAGAGGAGGTAAAGAGGGCCGTCAGCGAAGCCCAATCTGCATTTGGGGACGGCTCTGTTTTTATAGAAAAATATATCGTAGCCCCCAGGCATATTGAAATACAGGTATTGGGAGATCAGCATGGAAATATTGTCCATCTTTTTGAACGGGAATGTTCGATACAGCGGCGTTACCAGAAGGTGGTGGAAGAGGCTCCCTCTTCAGTGCTTACTCCCGAAGTGCGGGAGGCGATGGGAGAGGCGGCTATAAAAGTAGCCAGGTCCTGCGGATATTTCGGAGCTGGTACGGTAGAATTTATCATGGATGAAAACAGGAATTTTTATTTTCTGGAAATGAATACCCGTCTGCAGGTAGAACATCCTGTGACGGAATGTATCACCGGGATAGACCTGGTAAAAGAGCAGATCCGGATAGCCGAAGGACAGGAACTTTCGTTCCGGCAGGAAGCGCTGAGCATCCGGGGACATGCGATCGAGCTGAGGGTATATGCAGAGGATCCGGTAAACAATTTTCTTCCGGATATCGGAATGGTAAGCCATTACAGGAGACCTCAGGGACCAGGTGTACGGGTGGACGATGGGTTTGAAACCGGTATGGAGATTCCGGTTTATTACGATCCTATGATCGCAAAACTTACCGTACATGCCGGCAGCAGGGAAGAAGCAATACAACGTATGATAAGAGCCATTGATGAATACGAGATCACTGGTGTACAAACCACGCTGGAATTCGGAAGGTTTGTGATGCAGCACGAAGCTTTTGTGACCGGGGAGTTTGATACCCATTTTGTAGGCAATTATTTCCGTCCGGAATACTTTCAGGGGCGGCTTTCTTTTCAGGAGGAACAACTGGTTGCTATGCTGGCAGGCCATTGGGTTCGTTCCCAACCCCAAAATAAGAAGCCGTTGATAAGCCACCAGGAGTCGGGAAGATGGAAAAAAAGAAGTAAGTAAATCGTATTTTTTGCAGGGTTCAAAAGTTGATCACATTTGAAATCCAACCATTTTTATTCCTTATTTTTGCCGCCTAATTATTTGATTGTATGCCTGAGAAAAGAAACAGCGCTTTAGGTTTTATCTTTATTACATTGCTTATTGACGTGATCGGGATTGGAATTATCTATCCTGTATTACCTGCCCTGATTCAGAAGTTTACGGAAGGAGGTTTGAGCGAAGCCTCCAAATACGGAGGATGGCTTACGTTTGCCTATGCGATTATGCAGTTTGTATTTTCACCGTTCTTGGGAAGTTTGAGTGACCGGTATGGCAGAAGACCAGTTCTTTTGTTTTCGCTTTTAGGACTTGGCATAGATTATATTTTTATGGCATTTGCTCCTTCGCTGGCCTGGCTGTTTGTAGGCAGGGTCATTGCAGGGATCACGGGAGCAAGTTATACGACGGCTACGGCTTATATTGCTGATATCAGTACTCCTGAAAAAAGAGCGCAGAACTTCGGGATCCTGGGCGCTGCGTTTGGAGTGGGCTTTATCATCGGACCTGCAATAGGAGGATTTTGCAGCCGTTGGGGAACTGAAGTCCCGTTTCTGGTAGCTGCCGGCTTTACGCTGCTTAATTTACTCTATGGTTATTTTGTATTGCCGGAATCGTTGTCGCCTCAGAACAGACGGGCATTTGAGTGGACAAGGGCCAACCCGGTAGGGGCCCTGGGACATTTGAAAAAGTACCCTATGATCCTGGGACTGGTCGCATCTTATTTTATGCTTTACCTGGCTGGTAAGTCGGTGGAATCTGTCTGGACCTTTTATACCATGCTCAAATTTAACTGGTCCGATGCTATTGTTGGGTATTCACTGGCAGTGGTAGGAGTTATGATCGTCATTGTGCAGGGAGGACTGATACGGTACATCATTCCCAAACTGGGGAATAATAATGCGATCTACCTGGGTCTTTCGCTGGAGGCTTTCGGATTGTTGTTATTTGCTTTTGCCTCCCAGGGATGGATGATGATGGCGTTCCTGGTCCCTTATGCACTTGGAGGGATTGCAGGGCCGGCTATGCAGGGAATGATCTCCAATCAGGTACCGGCTACCGAGCAGGGAGAGTTACAAGGAGCCCTTACCAGTCTGGCCAGTATTACCTCGATTATCGGTCCTCCTATGATGAATAATTTATTCGCTTATTTTACAGGAGGGAAGGCTCCTTTTTATTTCCCGGGGATGCCATTTATGGCAGGATTTGTCCTGGTATTGTTCAGCATTTTTTTTGCAACAGGTACTTTGTCTGCCAGAAGGAAGCTACCGGATTGAAGGGAAGGAGGAGACAGGGGGAAACAGGAACAGATAACAGAAACAGGGAACAGGAACAAGAACAGAAACAGGGAACAGGAACAAGAACAGAAACAGAAATTGAGTTGCGCTGTTTTAATTATTTTGAATAACAGTCGGTCAGTCAAATAGAAGATGAAAGTGGTAAGATTCTGTTTATGAGTTTTTTATAATTCATCTACGTAAAATTACGTAGATGAATCTATGTGATTCTATTTAAAAAATATACATTTTTTGTCGTATGTCTTTCCTCTTGGTTAGGAGATATCTTTACAGTAAGAATAATAAATAAACTAATCAAGAAAGGAAAACGTATGAAAAAGTTAATGATGAGCCTGGTAGCCGTAGTCGGTGCACTGGTATTAGTATCTGGTAATGCAATGGCAAATGATGGAGATAAGAAGAGTAACCGCAATGCCACCACTGTAAATGCTAATTACAAACATCAAATGCCTGTATCTCAAGGAAACACTTTTAAAAGTAACTTTGGGAAAGTAGAAAAAGAGAGCGTTAATAGAAACTATAAGCAACAAAATCAGGAAAAAAGAAATGTGAAATTCAAAGATCATTTCGGAAAACCTGAGAAAACTAATCGTAGCAGCTATAAGCATCCGAATGGTTTATAAGCTATAATAGCTTAATATTTAGACCGGTTGATAAGCAATTATCAACCGGTTTATTATTATTCTGCGGCCCACTTTTAGTGGGCCGTTTTTATTTGGTTCATACAGAAGGGAATAGAAGGGGCCGGTTAGTTTTTATGCTTGTATCAATATACCGGATCTGAGAGTGTATGATATAAGATGTAATGGACTACTCCTTCCTTAGCAGACCTGGTTTTAGGAAGGGGAATACAAGTAGGTGATAAGCAATTTAGAAATTGTCATCTTGGATCAGGTATCCAGAAATCTGTATTAAAAATAATCCGGGATATTATAAGGAAAACATCCTGCCAGCAACCAGTCCCTGTGTTATTTCGGAGAGTTGAATTTTCTGACGTATTGAACCTCTTCTTCCTTTAGCCATTTTTCAGTAAGACAGTTTTGTTTGAATAAATTTCCTGCTACATAGATCGTGGAATGTTGAAAGGTATCTGATTCGGTAGCACTTTCATCGACTACAGCAGTCGGGTAGGTATAGGAAGAATGTACAAATCTGATCTCTCCTTTGTATTTGACTAAAAGACCGCTGTGGTTGTGTATGCCTACCACCCATATATCGTCCGGGTGTTTTTCTACGATCCGGATGAGGTCATCGGCTTTGTAGACAGTGTAGTAGGAGTCGCAAAGAGAATGAACCATATAAGCAGAAAAGTCAGTGGCCATTTCGTGCGAATGTTCGGGGCGTATTCCTAAATGTTTTAATGTGGTGACCACAAAATGTCCGCAAGCAATGGAGCTGTCTCTGGGGTGTTGGGTTTCTCCGTAAAACTCCCATTTGGTTCCTATCCATTCGGGAAGCAACTGAGTGTAATAGGTCCGGATAAGATGATCTTCTATAGCATTGAGTTGTGCAGGTTGCTGTTCAGGAGTTAACCGTTTGTATAAAGAGTTTAGAGAGTCCCGGTCTGTACGGATTTTACGGAGCAGGTCAGTATAGGCAGAAGGAGATTGCCTGACAAGGTGGTCAGACTGTGCGTAGGGTTTGTGGGAAGAAAAAAGAGCCAGGAAAAACACCAGATAAGAGAGCGATCGGGTCATTTTTAACATAAGTTAGAACTTGTATGAAGATATTGAAAAAAATGTATTTTTTCTACGAAAATATGCTAAAAAAATAGCACGATGTTGTAAGTAATAGACTTGTTTTGATATAATGCCCCTCTACAAGGTGGGTTTTTATAAATAAAATTGCATATTTGAATCTGCCACGATCTGAAAGTGTTCATTCAAAACATCAACTGCCGGATTGGATCTATTTATGGAAGGGGAAGGGACAAATATAACTATAGATACAAAGATATCCCGGAAATTTACGAGACTCTACATAATAGCGCTTAGTGCTGTAGCAGTACTGTCAGTGATAGGACAAGTACTGGTCCAGATAGCCTTAAAAGAGCAGTCCAGCGATTCGCGGGTGGTTAACATCGCCGGGAGGCAGAGAATGTTAAGTCAGAACATTTGTAAGAATGTCTTGTTGCTGGGGTACAATATCGATACGTTGCACAGGATAGTCCAACGAAAAGAGTTGGAAGAGTCTCTTGTCGCCTGGCATAAATTTCACAGAGGATTACAATCAGGAAATCTTGACACACTTCGTAACCGGATCAATAACAGTGATACTATTTTGCAGTTGTTTGCTCAAATAGAACCGGATTTTCTGAATGTATACAACCATGCCCTCGCCTTGAGCAGTACGTTTGCGGTTTCCAATACTACGTACTGCAGTCAGGCGATTGGTGAAATATTGCAGAGTGAAAAACGGTTTCTCAGCGGAATGGATAAGATCGTTTATATGTATGCCCAGGAAGCGAGGCAGAGAGTGGATACGTTAAAACGTATTGAAATTTTGCTGTTGCTGGTGACCCTGACTATTTTAGTACTGGAAGGGGTGTTTATTTTCAGACCTGCAGTTGCCCAGTTGCATAAAACGATGGTTTGGCTGATAGAGTCCGAAACAAGAGCCCAGCATATCAACAAAGAACTGCTGATGGCCAATCAGTCGCTGCAGCAGACCGAACAGGAGCTTTTAAATTCCACCAATGAAAAATACCAGCGTCAGATCCATGAGCAGAAGATTCGTTCATCCTCTCTGATACAGGGGCAGGAGAGTGAGCGGAAAAGAATAGCCCGGGACATTCATGATGGAGTGGGGCAGATGCTGACGGCTCTGAAGCTGAACCTGGAAAGTATTGCACAGGAACAGCTCCCTGAGAAGGAGAGAGGTCGGCTGGAAGAAGCCCGGAAACTGATCGCTAAAACGATTGTGGAAACCAGGACTATTACGTTCAACCTGATGCCGACGGTATTAAGTGATTTTGGAATCATGTCCGGATTAAAGCAGCTTGCAGACCAGGCTTCGAAAAATTCAGGTGCGCACGTTACGTTTCTTTGTCCGGTTTCGTTTGACCGGCTGGACAAGCATATAGAAATAGGTATCTACAGAATTTCCCAGGAGGCGATCAACAATGCGCTGAAGTATGCGCAGGCTACAGATATATCGGTAGAGCTTTTATTGAAAGACCAATATCTTTACCTTACGGTGATTGATAACGGAAGCGGTTTTGACATGGACATACCGGATCTGGGTTCTGCTCATAGGAAAATAAGCAATGGGATCAACAATATGCAGGAACGCACCAATCTGTTGGACGGAGAATTTAAAATACTATCTACCCCAGGAAAGGGGACAACAATATGGGCTAAAATTCCCGTGAAATATCAATAATATGGAAAAAATAAGAGTAGTACTGGCAGACGATCATTTCGTAGTGAGAAACGGAATTAAGACAGTGATAGATGGTTCGGAGATAGAGGTCATCGGAGAAGCCAACAATGGAGAGGAAGCGGTGGAAAGTGTAAAACAGCTTACGCCGGATGTAGTATTAATGGATATTTCAATGCCTCAGATGAATGGCCTGGATGCTACGGAGATCATCAGTAAGCAATACAAACATTCGAAGTCACTGATCCTTTCGATGTATGACAGTGAAGAATATATCCTGAGTGCCGTAGAAGCGGGAGCGTTGGGGTATCTGTTGAAAGATGCGCCGCGGGAAGAGATCCTGAATGCGATCCGTACAGTGGCCAGAGGAGAAAAATATTTTAACAGTTCTGTCTCCAGCATTATCATTGAAGGATATCTGAAAGCCAAAAAAAC
Organism: uncultured Chitinophagaceae bacterium; assembly: GCA_964437245.1. Lineage (GTDB taxonomy): Bacteria > Bacteroidota > Bacteroidia > Cytophagales > Cytophagaceae > JANYCO01. The sequence continues at coordinate 1,671 of CAYTGJ010000073.1, read as the reverse complement.
GGCGGTAGCAGAAAATGGCTCTCCGGTTAAACTTTCAAAAAAAGAAATGATCATTTTGAAGCAGATCGTGGATGGTCTGAACAGTCGTCAGATCGCAGATAAGCTGGAGTTAAGCGTGCGTACAGTGGATAATCACCGTGCCAATATGATGAAAAAACTTTCGGTAAAAAATGCTGCGGAACTGGTAAAGCTGGCGATCGAACGGAAAATGCTTGCATGAGGAGTAACTGCATAACTGCTGCTGGTTGATGTATAGTGACAGACTACTGATGGGTTCTTATAACATATCCTGCATCAAGGATCTAGTATCTTAAAAAAAATAACTAAGGACAGTCTGTAAATCTTTTATAAGCATGCTGAACCTGTTTTCAATACCCGAAAAAAAACTTTTGATAAAGACTCCTTGTTTGCAGGCAGAGATCTATGCCCGTCTGGCCGATCGCTTTATGAAAAAGAATTATGAGCGTGAGGTGTTTTCAATGGAACAATTGAGGTCCGAACATTTTTATGCTCACCGGGATTTCGTTACGATCACCCGCCGGTATGAGGGCGGAAGAAATAAAAACCACCGGTATGAAGTGCTTGCAGAAGGAACCGTTCAGGGATCCGGTGCAGAAGAACGGATAATAGCTTTTCGTCTGTACCTCCGCTATCATCAAGGGTTAGTGTTGCTTCCTCTATATATGATCGCCTGTATAGGAGTGTTGGGCTGGTTTGTGTACCGTAGTATCAGTGAGAGGGCTTTAGAGGGAGGAATATTGTTGTTGCTTATCCCTATTCTGTTGATCGCTCTATACACCAGGTGGAATGCCTTAACCAAGCTCAATACTTTGGCAGAAGAAATCCGGTCTCTCTTTTCCTGATAAGCATAGTGTGAAAGATATAATTCATATGCCGTCCTGTATAATACATACCAGGGCGGCATAGTTTATTTTTAACTTCATGTTAAGAAAGGTATTTGTTCACTTAAATGCTTACTACTATGAAAAATATACTGGTGCCTACTGACTTTAGCGATGTTTCAAAAAACGCGCTGAAATTTGCGATCAAGATAGCGCATGCTCTGAGAGGTAAGATCGTTCTTTTTCATGCAGAGCAACCTATATTGCTGGCCAGCGATATGGGAGGGTTTGTGTATCCGGATGTCGATATTGAGGGAGAAACGCATAAACTAATTGATGAGCAGATGGATGAATGGATCCGTTATTCCATGCATCAGAATGTCCCCGCTGAAAAAATACTTCGGAGAGGAATCTTAAAAGACAGCGTAGGGGCACTGATCGAAGAGGAGCAGATCAGTCTGGTGGTCACGGGTACACAAGGAGCTAAAGGAATTGATTCCTTCTTTTTCGGTACAAATTCGGTCGATATTTTTAATAATGTAACTTGTCCTGTATTGATCATCCCGGCCAATGCCCGGTATCATGGGATTAAAACAATAATGTACGCTACGGATCTTCAATATGGGGATATACACGAGCTGGAAAAGGTATCGAAGCTGGCAAAGGCTTTTAATGCTGAGGTTATTGTAAGTCATGTGAATAACGATCCTGCTAAAATTTCAGAAGAAAAAGAAACGATGGATTGGTTTGAGGAAATTGCGGGATCGAATATCGCTTACTCCAATATTTCTTACCGGTTTATCCATCACATCGGTGTGATGGATAAACC
>CAYTGJ010000072.1:16360-22438 GCA_964437245.1 uncultured Chitinophagaceae bacterium | reverse complement strand
CGGGGCTTCAGCTTATAAAAATTTCCCCGAATCCGTTTGACGAAGCATTTACTGTCCGGACAACAGTGAAAGGGAAAATGAATATTGTGATTTACGATGTATTAGGAAGAACTGTATACGAAGCAACCCTTGAAGAAGAAGGAGGATTGGTGGAGATACGGCCTGAACTTCCTTCCGGAGCGTATGTGATCATAGTAGGAATGGATGGTGAATTGGAAAAACAGAAGATCATTCGCCGATAAATGATGAAGAAGAGCAGTAAAATACTTTTATTAAACAATAATTTTAAGATGATGAGAAAAAACAAAATTGTAACCCTTATAATCCTTGCCGGTTTATTTTTCGCTGCAAGCCTGCATGCTCAGGATAAGAGAGGATATTACGATGCACCTTATGTACGATACGAGGCGGATCAGGGGGCTTTGTCCAATGCAACGATTGCCATGATGTCTTTTAATCAGAAGGATCTTCAGAGCGAGGCTTCCGAACAGGTATGTGTGGATTTCTCTGGAAAGGATGCATCCGTGGAATGGAAGTTGAAAAAAGAAGGTGACGGGCTGGTTGTACGGTATAGTGTACCGGATGAGCAGTCGGGAGTAGTAGACATCTATGCAGACAATAAACTGGTGGGAAGCCTGAATCTTACTTCTCATTATTCCTGGGAATATCTTACTACGAACGGTAATCCCAATAACGTAGCAGTTCGGAACGATAACCCTAAAATGAGATTCGATGAAGTAAGATTAAAATTACCATCTAAAATTGCAGCAGGAGGGAAACTGAAGCTGGTGAGAAAAAGCGGAAATATTCATATTGATTTCATAGAACTGGAGCCTGTACCGGAAGAAGTAAAAGCCGATCCTAATGATCTGGTTTATACAGGAGACGGGAGTGATCTTCAGGTGTTCATCGACAACAAAGGAGGAGGGAAGAGCATTTACCTTCCGGCTGGTGTATACAATGTAAACAGAGAGCTTTATTTCGGAGTGCCGAATACCCAACTCAAGGGAGCAGGGATGTGGTATACACAGGTCAATTTTACGAATGAAGCTTATTTACAGGGAGGACTTCGTGCCAATGCAAGAGACATCAGTTTTATGGATTTGTACCTGACCACTACCCGGAATTCGAGATCAAGCTCCTACAAAGGAATTAACGGAGTATTTACCAAAGGATCGGTGATCAAAAATGTATGGGCCGAACATTTTGAATGCGGAGCGTGGATCGCTCAATATAATATCGGAGACATTCCTTATGCAGATGGATTTACCATGTCGTACTGCCGGTTTAGAAACAACTATGCAGATGGGATCAATTTGTGTAAAGGGACCAGAAATGCAATTGTAGAACATTGCAGTTTCAGAAATAACGGAGACGATGATATGGCTACCTGGTCTGCTGACGGATTGGAATGTCAGAACAATACATTTCGTTACTGCACGGCTGAGAACGGCTGGAGATCGGCAGGTTGTGCGATTTACGGAGGAATTAATAATAAGGCACACCATCTGCTGATCAAAGATCACGTGGAAGCAGGTTTAAAAGTGAACAATGCCTATCCGGGAGTAGGATTTAATGAAGGAGGAATGCATGAGTTTTCTGATATCACGATCATCCGTTGTGGTACTTTCAACGATTTATTTTACAACATGGTAGGAGCGATTGACCTGATGTGCGTGAGTGTCTCCGGAAACAAAGTACAGAATGTTAAGTTCTCCAATGTTGATATCATTGATGCAAAAGACAATGCCGTTTTTGTTAACAAAGCAGGAGGGAAAGGATTTTACAACATCGTTTTTGAAAATGTTACGGTGGATGGAACAGGAAGAGAATATCCTTTTAATAATGTGATGAAGAAAAACTGGCACAGAGGATTTGGAGTATTGTTTGCTCAAAACCCTGCGGGCAACGGTACTTACTGCAACTTCACGATCAAGAACAGAGGAGGAAATGCCTTGCTTGATATGGATACCAACTCTATTGGTTCCTTTGACTGGAAAGAAGTCAAAGATTGCGCGGCAGCCAAGTAATCATAAAAAATAGTTAGTAGTAGTTAAATAGAGGGAAGGGGGTATTGTTAGAACGGTAAATAACAATGCCCTCCCTGATCTTACGCCCTTTTCAGAACAAAAAATAATGGAATGATGAAGAAATTTAGAAATAGTAAGCTGATAGTTTGTGCATTGTTAGGGTGGGCTCACAGTACATTTGCACAAAGTGACCAACGTGGTTATTACGATGCTCCTTACATACGGTACGAAGCAGATCAGGGAATCCTGTCAAAGGCCAAAGCTACCACCGCTTCCTTTAAACAATCGGATCTTCAAAGCGAAGCTTCCGAACAGAAATGTGTGGATCTGTCGGCATCAAAATCCTCTGTAGAGTGGAAACTGAAAGAAGCAGCCGATGGGCTGGTGGTCCGTTACAGTATTCCGGATTCGACTTCCGGAGAACTGGAAGTGTATGCTGATAATAAAAAAGTAGGAACGCTTGCACTTACCTCTCATTACTCCTGGGAATATTTATGGAAGAATGGAAATCCTAATAACAGTGGTGTCATCAATACCAATCCTAAAATGCGTTTTGATGAAGTCAGAATGAAACTTCCTTCGAAGATCCCTGCCGGAGGTAAATTAAAGCTTGTGAATAAGACCGGCGCTATTCATATTGATTTTGTGGAATTGGAGGCGGTGGCTGCTCCTGTGCCGGCGGCTCCCGGGGATGTCACTTATTCCGGAGATGGCAGCGACCTGCAGGATTTTATCAATCAGAACGGAGGAAAAAGCATTTACGTTCCAGCCGGTGTTTACACTATCAACTGGGAACTTTATTTCGGCGAGAACAATACTTCATTGAAGGGGGCTGGGATGTGGCATACCCAACTACATTTTACAAGTCTTAAATGGTTGAAAGGAGGACTGTATGCCAATGCACGTGATATTAGTTTTTCTGATCTGTTTTTGACCACGGACAATAACTCAAGATCCAGTTCTTACAAAGCGATCAACGGGATCTTTACCAAAGGGTCGGTGATTAAAAATATATGGGCAGAGCATTTTGAATGTGGTGCCTGGATTGCCCAGTACAACCAGGGAGAGGTGGCTTATGCCGATGGATTTGTCATGTCTCATTGCCGGTTCAGAAATAATTATGCGGATGGAATAAATTTATGTAAAGGAACGCAGAATGCGGTTGTGGAACATTGCAGCTTCCGGAATAACGGAGACGATGACATGGCGATCTGGTCTGCCGATGGAATGGAATGCAAGAACAATACGTACCGCTACAGTACTTCGGAAAATTGCTGGAGAGCATCCGGCTGTGCGATCTATGGAGGGAAAGACAATAAAGCCCATCACCTGCTGATCAGGGATAATATAGAAGTAGCCCTGAGAGTAAACAATGCTTTTCCCGGGATAGGGTTCAATGACGAAGGAATGCATGAGTTCTCAGACATTACGATCCTTCGCTGCGGAACGAACAACGACCTGTACTATGGTCCGGTAGGAGCCATCGACCTGACCTGTACCGACCGTAACGGATTCAAGGTAAAAAATATCAAATTTTCCCGGATCGATATTATTGATTCCAAAAATGATGCGATCTACATAAGTATCTGGGGAGGAAAAGAATTTAACAACATTGTTTTTGAGAACATCCACATTGACGGGACCGGAAAAGAATATCCTCATAATGATGCAAAAGAAGCCAATGCAGAGCGGGGCTATGGAGTCCTGTTTAAAAGAAACCCAAAAGGCTATGGTACTTTCTGTGATTTTACGATCAAGAACAGAGGCGGGAATGTAAAAGAAGATATTAACCGTGCAGAAATAGGAACGTTTGACTGGAAAGGCATTACAGGCTGTGAAAGTACCAGCAAATAGAACATACTGTGTATATACTGATCTCCGTTCAGGAGTAATTCAATTTTAGTCCCGGAAAAACAATCTTGTGCTTATTACGATCAGGACAAGGAAAGAAGGTTGTAGTGTAGGTATTATGAAAAGACTTAAAATTTGTATGAATAGGTTCTGTGTGCTGACTCTGATCATGATCCTCCATGTGTTTGGAGCAACGCAACTGGAAGCACAGGTAGGCTATTATGATGCTCCTTATATCCGTTATGAGGCGAATCAGGGGACATTGACAAATGCCTCGGCTACCACTAAATCGTATAACCAGGGCGATCTTCAGAGCGAAGCTTCCGAACAGATCTGTGTCAATATGTCGGCTTCAGGAGCCTCTGTTCAGTGGACCTTGTCGGCAGAAGGAGATGGGCTGGTCGTGCGTTACAGCGTCCCTGACGCACAGTCCGGTGTACTGGAAGTGTATGCCAATAACGTACATGTAGGAAACCTGACTCTTACGACACATTATTCCTGGGAGTATTTATCTTCCAATGGAAATCCCAATAATGCCGGGGTGATCAACAATCATCCGAAGATGCGTTTTGACGAAGTCAGGATGAAGCTTCCTTCAAAAATTCCTGCCGGAGGTACTTTGCGCTTGGTGCGCCAGAGTGGAAATATCCATGTAGATTTTGCCGAGCTTGAATCCGTACCCAATGCAGTGTCTTCTGCTCCCGGGAATGTGATATATTCCGGGAACGGAAGCGATCTTCAGAATTTTATTGATGTAAACGGAGGAGCGACGATCTATCTTCCGCCAGGTGTGTATAATGTAAACAGGGAATTGTATTTCGGGCAAAACAATACCGTGTTGAAAGGAGCAGGGATGTGGTATACCCAGATTCATTTTACCAATAACGGAGGAGGACAGGGAGGATTAAGAGCCAATGCCTACGGAGTGAGCTATTCCGGTCTTTACCTGACAACGGTTCGTAATTCAAGATCTAGCTCCTACAAAGCGATCAACGGAGTTTATACCGGCGCCTCCACTATTACCAATGTATGGGCCGAGCATTTTGAATGCGGAGCCTGGATAGGACAGTATAATTCAGGAGGTCCTACGTACCCTGATGGATTTACGGTTTCACACTGCCGGTTCAGAAACAATTATGCCGATGGCCTGAACCTCTGCCGGGGTAGTCGTAACGCTATTGTAGAGCGGTGCAACTTCCGGAACAACGGAGACGACGACATGGCGATCTGGTCGGCCGACGGAATGGAATGTCAGAACAATACTTTCCGTTACAATACTTCAGAGAATTGCTGGAGGGCTTCCGGTTGTGCTATCTATGGCGGATATAACAACAAAGCACATAATCTTCTGATCCGGGATAATCTGGAAGTAGGATTGCGGGTCAATAATACTTTCCCCGGTGTAGGTTTCAATACAGGAGGGATGCATGAATTTTATGATATTTCGATCATCCGTTGCGGAACCAACAACGACCTTTACAACAGTCCTGTCGGGGCCATTGATTTGTTGTGTACCAACGTATCCGGTACATGGGTACGCAATGTAAAGTTTTCCTGTATTACGATCCTGGATTCCAGGAACGATGCGATCTACATTAATCGTAGAAACGGAGATGGATTTTCGAACCTGGTATTTGAGAACATTACTGTAGACGGTACCGGACGGGAATATCCTGGAAACAATGCGGGTACAAATACCAACAGAGGATTTGGATTATTGTTCAGAGGTTTCTCTTCCGGAAATGCGACCTATTGCAATATGACCTACGCCAACCGGGGAGGCAATGCTTCTTCGGATGTAAACCTGACGGATAAAGGATCGTTGAGCTGGACGCAGGCAGGGAGCTGTCCGGGAGGATGTGTCATCTCAAGTAGTACCAATATTACTTCCGGCTCTACGTTTGGAGTGTGCGATAACCCTGTAACACTATCGGCTGTTACTACCGCTCCTTCCGGAAATACGGTGAGCTATGTGGAATTTTTTTCCGGGAGTACCAGTCTGGGACAAGATAATACAGCACCGTATAATATCTCCTGGAACAACCCTTCCATGGGGAAACATCTGGTTACAGCCGTGGCTCATTATACTCCTTCGGGAACCTCTTCTGCTTCTTCTGTTCGGGAGGTGACCGTGGCAGAAGGGATTTATCCAACAACCGTTGTTCCGGAAATAGACGGACTGATAGAACCTCTCTGG
>CAYTGJ010000072.1:2382-16350 GCA_964437245.1 uncultured Chitinophagaceae bacterium | reverse complement strand
CATTCGCTGGACATCGTTTCAGTAGGAAGTATCAGCGGACCAGCCGATTTATCGGCCAGTTTCAGGATCACCCGTGATGCTGGTGCATTATACATACTGGCAGAGGTGACCGACGATGACCTTCGGAACGATGGAGGGAATAATTATGACAACGATGGAATAGAAATATTCATTGACATGGGCAACGATAAAGCCGGGACCTATGGAGCCAACGATTTTGCTTACATGTTTTTAATAAACAGCCCGACCATATACGAATCAAAACATAATGCCACCGGAGGAGTGAGTTTTGTACAGGGGCCTAAAACAGGAGGATATGTCATGGAAATAAGAATCCCCTGGAGTACGCTGGGAGGAGCTCCTGCACCCGGAAGTTTTATGGGCTTTGACCTGCACGTGAATGATGACGACGGAGGAGGAGCCAGAGATGCTAAAATAGCCTGGCAAGATGCTTCCGACAATGCCTGGCAATGGCCTTCCGTATTAGGCACTCTTCAGGTAGCAGCATGTAATAATCCATTGCCCGTCAAGCTGCTCACCTTTACTGGAGAGCGAAACGGATCCGGAAATTTTCTGAGCTGGACCACTGTCTTTGAAGTCGCCAATGACAAATTTATCATAGAACGTTCCCGGGATCTTTCAGAGTGGGAAGTGATCGGAGAAGTAGCCGGAGCCGGTACCTGGAATTCTCCTGTCAATTATAGCTACATCGATCATGCCCCGTACAATGGGATTTCTTATTACCGCCTTCGTCAGGTGGATATGGATGGAGCGATTTCCTTCAGCAAGGTGGTGGCGATAAAACCGGATAAGTATTCGATCATTATTGCTCCTAATCCTTTTGAAAACATGCTGACCATTCAAAGTGAAATTCCGGAAAAGGTGAACATAAAAATTATAGATGTACTCGGGAGAACGTTGTTTTATTCCGAACAGGAAATTACCAATGGGAAGCTGACCTTACAGCCGGACCTGGTTCCGGGAGCTTATGTCTTGGTAATAGAAACAGAGACATTTACCGAACAGTATACTGTCATCAGGCACTAAAATAGAATAATCATAAAAAGGATAATAGGCAACAATGAACAAATTCTACTATTCAGAAAATCAGGAAACTCAGATTACACAAAGAACCAAAAGAGAGGACAATAAGAATTTAAAATTATTTTTGTCTTTTGTACTGCTGACGATGCTATACTTTATGAGTTTCTCTGTGCTTCATGCGCAGAGCGGAGGGTGGGATTCTTACGGTACTGTTGGTACCACCGGATTCTCCGATCATGGAAGCGGAGTGATCCAGTTGCACAGCACTGCCAGTAACGGTTGTGCGGGTGCAGCCGTTCATGAGACATCCGATCAGTACGATCCAACCTCCGGAGCGGTATTTAATAAATGCTACCAGGTGTTTTTCGGTTGTCCGGGGAACGATGAAATCGGAAGCGATGCCCAGGGAGACGGAATGGCGTTTTCCTTTTCCAAATGTGCTTACAATATAAATAACGGACTTGCCTGTGGCGGAGGATTAGGATATATGGGCTCCTGTGGCCAGATGATCACGATCGAGTTTGATACCTATAGCAGCCAGGGAAATTCAGGTTTTGATGCCAACTATGGAGGAGGTACTACTGGTAACCAGGATGAGATTGCGTTGCACCGTGACGGAAATGCCAGTGACGCAGGCCGTATCACGAGTGTGAATGCGGGAAATCTTGAAGACGGTCTGGAGCATACCGTTTGCATCAATTATAATCCTGCCACCCATATACTATCCGTTTCGATCGACGGAGTTCCCCGTTTTTCATACGATCTTACCGGTTCCCCGTATGATCTTCCAACGTATTTCGGATCAGGCGGGCTGAACCAGACCTGGTCTTCGGGAAAGTTTGGAGCCACGAATCCCTCCACGGTGAGCGATGGAGCGAATATTGCTGCTACGATCGGTGGCCCGCTTTGTCCGGCCAATGTGGTGATTACAGCACCTGCTTCCGGGGCTTCGATCGGAGGGTGTTCGGTAGGTCCTGTTACCATTGCAGCAGCAAGTACGCCCCCGGCGGGTAATACGGTAGGCCACGTAGAGTTCTTTGTAGACGGAGTAAGCATCGGAGAAGATCACACAGCTCCCTATACAATGGACTGGACTAATCCGGTGGATGGAACTCATGCACTTACGGCCGTGGCTCATTATACCCCTTCGGGAACAACTTCCACTTCAGGTGTTGTAAATGTTACGGTGGGAGGCGGAATCAAACGTACCTCTTCGGCTCCGGTGATCGACGGGACGATAGAAGCCTTGTGGAATAACTATGCTCCCTATTCGCTGGATCAGGTGCCTGTAGGAGTAATCAGTGGTCCTGCAGATGCTTCGGCTGTTTTCCGGACCATGTGGGATGATACTCACCTGTACATCATGGTGGAGGTGACCGACGATGTACTGAGGGATGAAGGGGGCAATCAGTGGGACGATGATGGTGTAGAGATCTTTATTGACATGGGCAATACTAAAAATGCTACCTATGGAGCGGGTGATTATCAATTCGCTTTTGTATACAACAGAAGTGTTATTACCGAGTACAAGCACAATGCTATCGCTGGTGTAACGTTTGCACAGGGAAGCAGGCCGGATGGATACCTCATGGAAATAAGTATTCCATGGTCTACCCTGGGAGGTGTTCCCAACCATGGAGACCTGATCGGATTTGATGTTCATGTGAATGATGATGACGGAGAAGGGGGAGATTTTCTGAGAGATTCAAAAATAGCCTGGCACGATGCCACGGACGATGCACACCACAGTCCTGCAGCGTTTGGGACCATTACGATGCTGGATTGTGATCCTTGCCCTACTGGCGTGCTTAGCGGAAATAACACTATTTGTGATGACGGTATTGCTACAGGTCCTCTCTCGGTGAGTTTTACCGGTACAGGTCCCTGGTCGTTTGTTTATTCCATAGACGGGGTCAGCCAGCCGGAAATATCCGGTATCCCCTCTTCACCATATATCTTTCCTTCTTCTCCCGGAGCACATACTTATCTGCTGGTAGCTGTTACCAATCCGTATACTTCCGGTTGTACCGGAAATGCTTCCGGTACGGCATTGATTAATGCGGTCAGCATTCCCCGGGGGCATGACGGCACCTTTATTAATCCTGGTACAACCCTGTTGAGTGTAGAAAATACCGGCGCTGTTTATGAATGGTACGATGCTCCTTCCGGAGGGAATCTTGTACACACAGGGACTTCATACACCACTCCCGTACTGACGGATACTACCCATTATTATGTACAGGAAGCTTCTGTGATTTCCTGCCGTGCGGAGCTAAGGGCTATTCCGTTGAACCTCTCTGATCCGGGATCTTTCTTTATCCCGTCCCTGATCACGCCCAACAACGATGGCAAGAATGATCAGTTTGAAATCCTGTCTCTTCCCGCTGGCTCAGCACTGAGTGTATTTAACCGGTGGGGGGATTGTGTATACAAAAGCAGTAATTACGACAATCAATGGGCTGCGAGCAATACCTCTGACGGAGTATATTATTACGATCTTATATTACCCGATGGAAAATATTATAAAGGGTGGTTGAATGTTGTACGATAGGAAGGACTCCAATTGGTTGATACTCATTCAGTGTAACGAATAAGATAATTATAATACTCCTCTTAACCTATTTCCTGGCTGGTCCCCCGACCAGCCAGCAGGTGAAATAATTTGAACAATCAGAGCCAGGTACCACCAAATATATCAGTCCCCCGATGCTTTAATTTGACAACTATTTTTTCCCGTAGTCATCCGGTAACAGCAAGTTGGGTGGCTACGAATGCATTTTAAAGTATATCATTCCCTTAAAAAAATCCGGTAATGATCTGTTCAGTGGTAGCGAACCAGCTTCATTCCTTACAGATAAAGGTAAAAAATATTGAAAAAGAGTTTTTTAGTGTCTGCTTAAAATCAGCAATGTTGTAAAAATATAACCATCACCGGATAATTTGGCTGCGTTCGTTACCAAAATCATATCATAAAGACACAATACCAAGAGTTTTTATTGAAATTAGTAAAGAGAGGTATTTTTTTATCTTATAGTATTGAAAAAAAACTATAAATACATTTTTAGAGATGTTAAACCTCCCTTCTTTTTAAGAAAACATTCTGATAGAAGAAAAGTACTTTAAAAACAGGGAATATAAGCTCCTTGTCTTAGCCCTGTAAATTTTCTTGTGGTTTAACTATGTACCAATAAAATTACGCTTTAATATCATTCCTCCGCTTTCATATTATTTCATGGCTCATTGATATTCATTGCACTTGTTTTTCGATATTAAATTCTATAAATCAATATTTTATATTCATTGTTTTTTCATACGGTCTTGATTTTTCAGGGACAATTGGCTTTAATGAACCGAAAGGACTTCCTTTGTTTTGTCTAAAAAATAAAAAGTAAAATACCAAATCTACTGGGGGGACATTCACCGTAAAATAGAGGACTTGAGTACTCTGTTACAAATAAACGGGAGGTCATCCTGCAGAATCAGGAACCAGAATAGTGGGTATTTGTAATATGTTTAACCTTTAAATATTTTAACAATGAAAAAATTAATACTTAGTGGAAGCGCATTATTACTTTCTCTCGGTTTGGTAAAAGCCCAGGGATGGAATGCCACCGGAGCGCACGATGATTTTGTGACCAATTCGGAATATTCAGGGATTACCTGGGATGCAGGAGATTTTACAATGACTCGTCCAGGGAATTATACCCTCAATTTTGCAGCTTCCAGTGTTGGAGGAAATGGTTCTTCTCAAACGCCTGCTTTTCGTGTTGATTTCGATGCGATGGATCTTTCTGCAGGAGCAGATGTACAGGTAGACATTGAAAATAGCTCTACTGTTATTCTGGTCACAAGAATAGTGCTGGAAGATGCTGATGGCATCCGTGCTACGATTGAACCTAATATTTCTGATGTTACTGCTGATCTGACCTGGGGAAGTACCGTAAGTGGAAAGTATCCGAGAAAAGCAGACAATGGTTTTGTATTGGCAGCCGGTGGAAGAGGAACATTCCGGATCGATTTGTCTTCTGTACCAGGAAGCGTAGGAGGGTTGACCCGCACAGGATGGGGAGGATGTCCGGTAGACGGACCTTTTTGTGGACCTATCACTTCCTATGACATTAACGTAGAAGAAATCGTAGCGGTCATTTTTGAGGTAAATTATGACGACGGAAGATATATGTTATCCATGGGTGCCGGAGACGGTGATCATACAGATGACTATATTATAGATGCAGGAGGAGATGTGGTAGCGTTCAATGGAACAGTTATACTGCATAACTTTAAAATAGGCTCCGAACTGGTGACCGGAACGAAAGCGATGACAGCGATTGATCGTACCCTGAATGTATATCCTAATCCTGCGAAAGACATTCTGAACGTTTCATTTGAATCTACTACAGGAGCGGATGTAGCCCTGACGGATCTGGTTGGGAATACAGTATTTTCTACAGTAGCCAACACAGGAGAAAACAAGATTCTTCTGAATACTTCCAGTCTTACCACAGGGATGTACATTCTTAATGTCTCTACTGAGAACGGAAAAGTTTCAAGAAAAGTGACTGTAAAATAAGCAATCAATATTATACTCTGAGTACTGTTCTGAATGCACTTAAGACTCTTCTCTACCGAAGAAAAGGTTAAGTAGTAATAGAAAAATAAAGTTCCGCTCCCTGTTCTCAAAAACAGGAAGTTCCGGAAGAGCCTGCATTCAGAACAGTAATCACAGTAGATCATACCATAACCGGCAGGGACTTAAAAGAAGTTTTGCTTAATTCGATCAACATAATAATAAAGTATACCCTCTAACGATTATAGCTTTGAAAAGGTCTTTCTTCCTTCTTGTGTGTGGACTGTTCTTGTTCCCTTCATTTCTATCCGCCGAAGACCAAACAGACTCATTGAGTCTTACTCAGCCATTTCTATACCAAACTTACTCAATGAGTTCTAATGCCATAGGACTCAAAAAATATAAAGCGGAGCAATCCGCTGCCATAGGCTTATCCATTTCCCAGGCCAACGAAGCAAAGAAAAACTGGTTCAAGGCAATGCGTTATTCCGGGTGGGCAAGGTTTTACCCGTTCTACCGGAAGATGAATGAATACTACGATGTTCCGCCGACTGAAGGACTTACCTTACCGATCAACATTACGGCCAACGACGGTTATCAGCAGCCGCTCATGCTTTTCAGACTGGAAGGAAATCCTTCACCCAAAACGTGGTTTCAGACAGAATTACAGTTTGACCACTTTCTGGGACGAACCACTGCCCGTACCGATCAGGACGGAAGATATGGAAACCTGTTTGTGATATTCCAGTTACAGGGGGCTGTAGATACACGCTTCGGACACATCAAAATGATTGCCGGAGGAGGTGCCAACTGGTACCGTCTGAGTCCTTCCACTCTTTGGGGATACCAGTTTCGGGACGACTTTTTTGAACGGTACCCATGGGAACCCGAAGGACATGATTTTGCCCGTTACAATTCTTTCTATTCCACCGGTGATATTCCCCGTGACCAGCGTTTTGGGATGCAGGCTACACAAGGATTTATACTGGAAGGAACCAATCTTCCTGCCGGATTTGATGCCGCACTACTTTACGGGAAAAACTCCACCAGTGGAGGATTCCAAAGTTATCTGACCCGAAATCCGCAGAACATGTTTGCCGGAAGACTTGGGAAAAAATTAGGAGAACATAAAATCGGATTTAATTATTTCGATCAGTTCGGGTATACTACCAACAAAGTAGACTATAGACCGGTGGTAGAAGGAGTCGATACTTTCTATGTAGAAGACAACCGGGTAAGCCAGGTTGTGACAACTGTAGACGGAAGATTTGAATTTAAAAATTTCAGCATCTATACCGAAGTCGGAGCCGGTTCCTACCTTAGCAATACTTATAATGCAGGCCTCCGGAAAAATGCCCGGCCAGGAGTGAACAACGTAAGCCACTACAAGAGAGAATGGGACGAAACCGTATTTTTTGAGATCTCCACCAAGAAAAAAATTACCTATATCCCGTTAAGATTGGGAGTGTACCGCATAGGTCCGCAGGTCGTCAATAACAGCAGCAGTGTCTCCAATACCTCTGTAGAACAGGCTAAGCCCAATACAGACGTCCCCGATGAGTATTATACCAACTACTACGATGGAATGATCACAGAAGTAGGGCAGCTTGCCAATAACAGACAAGGATTGAACCTGTTTGCTCATAAAGATTTTTTCTATAATAAATTAAAAACAAAACTTGCCATCGGGATGGCACAGGAAGTCGTGAACCTGGCCGGAGATATGCGAAACGGAGCAAGAGCCAACTTCGTAGCGGGAAGCAATGCCGACAGCCTGGCAAGAGTTCCTTTTACCAACAGCATTACTTTCGAACATAAGCTCAATGGTTTTACAAGATCCCGGTTTGCTTTCTACAAGAGATTCGAAGGTCCATACAATCGTTTGCATTCCATCTTCAGGAGATCGTTTGAAAACATTGCCATTACAGATACTACGATCAATTACAGAAAATCATTCAGTACGATTGACTTTCAGTTAAAATATAAATTCAGATTCTTAGGAAAAGAATTGTTGCTTTCCAATTTCAACAACTTTAGCTCCGTGCAGGAAAACTGGTCGCCGATCCCGGTGTTTACAGATCAGGCATTTCTGAGGTATTTCTATGAAGAGTTTATGGCCTACTATGCTATTCACTCCAAAATAACACTGGTAGGGTTCTTTGGAATTGAAAGAGTGTTGGGGAATCACAGAACTGAACTCGCCGATGCAAACGGGAATCTGATCAAGGATGCCACAGGAAGACCCGTAGCAGATCCCAACGGGAAACCAATCAATCAGATCGGGCAGGGATATGGGCTAGGCCTGGATTATAATTTCCACAGCGGTGCCAGCATACACCTGAGACACCGCTGGTTTAATCACGAAGACAAACACTTTACCCAGGATAAATTCAGGGGTAACGAAATGACAGTAGAATTTAAAGTATTCTTTTAAATACATCACAATGACTAAAAAAGTAACACTTGCGCTTTCCCTCTTTTCTGTATTGCTGTTTACCGGAGTATCAGCACAGAATGTTTATTTCACTGGCGTGGGACGTGCGCTTGTAACGAATGAAAGACTCTTGGATGAAACCGATCAGGCCTCTAAACTGAAAGCCTCGGGAGGGTACACGTTATTTGACCTGGGAGTGTACGCCAAGCCCAACGAGGTGTTGAGAGGAGGGGTAATCCTGAGAACAAGAAACGAATTCGGAGGTTTCTTCGGAGACGGAGCTTTCCTGGAATTCAGACAGCTTCAGATGGAAGGGTTGATTGCTAAAAAAGTGAAATACGATATCGGTGATATTTACCTGACCCATACGAGATATACCTTGTGGAACGATAAAAATGTATACAATTATAATAAGTATGAATCCAATATTTTCAGCCTGCGAAGAGACATTGTCAACTATGAGAATTTCTTCGTAGACAATGCCTGGCGAATGCAGGGAGTAAATGCAAACACGAAAGTGAATTTCAGCAAAGGGCTGGAAAGCCTGGGGATCAGAGCCTATGGAGGACGTACGATGAAAACAGATTTCAACGCTATTCCGGACCGGTATTTTTACGGAGGACGTCTTGATCTTACGCAAAGCAAATATTTCCGGATCGCAGGAAACCTGGCAGGAATCAGCGATATTCCTGGAACGGTAAAAGACCCTTCGGTAGAATACAACAACCTCGTGTATACTTCTGATTTTGCTTTCACACTGGACAAAAGTGAAAAATTCAAATTTGAATTAGGAGGAGAAGTGGGAGCCTCTTCTTTTGAACTGAGAAGAAACCTGGATTCCACCCATCATAAATTTGAAGACTTTTTCTACGATCTTGGAATCAAAGGGACCTACAAACCATTGAACCTGACCCTGGGGGCTTCTTATCGTGAAGTAGGATTCAATTTCAATAGCCCGATGGCCCAGACCCGTAGAATGGGGGCTCCGGCAGACGTGACCTTAAGTACCTTCCCGGTCATGAACGATGGATTGACCAACCGTCCTTTCTATCTGTTCGATCCTTATTCACAAGAGACCAATCTTTACAACAGATCTATATCCACTACGCTGACGAACTATTATGTACAGTACGATATGGTGGAGCCATACGGAAGAGCTACTCCGAACAGAAAAGGATTTACCTTCAGTGCAGAAGTACAAAAACCGGATGACCTTTTCCGGGCGGGGATCGAAGCCAATCTCCTGTCGGAGGTTGTGTCGGAGGGAGATTCTCTGACCGGGGCAAAAAGAGAATTTACATTGATCCGGGGAGGCTTCGTTTTCAACGTTAACAAACTGATCGGATTTGAAAAATTGATCGCCCTCAACGCAGGAATACGCACGGAAAGCTCGTCCCGTACAGGAGCCAACCCCATCAGTCTTTCCAGTAGCCTGGTGGACCTTGGACTGGATATCGAAGTATTGAAAGACCTTCATTTGTTGGGAGGAGCAAAATTATTTACGGTGAAAGGAGAAGAGATCCAGACAGGAAGAGACGAGTTGAACCAGATCGTTTCGTTCGGTACAGGAACGAGCTATAACCAGATGCACAATATTATCGCAGCAGGCATGAGATATGATTATGACAAGACCGGTTATTTCAGTATGCAGTATCATTTAACGGATTTCAACGATAAAACATTGCCAACAAATAAATTCAATTTGAATCAGTGGTTTTTCGTATTCGGATTAAAGTTCTAACAAGACGGAGAAAAAGATGAAGACGATATTAAAATATTCTATTGTGTGGATAGCATTGTTTAGCTGTCATAGAGAGAAAGTCGATTTCCTCGGTCCGGGGTATATTTTTGCTCCCGAAGGTTTTCATGTGACCAGTTTTACGGCAAACTCTTCTTCCGTTAATTTTACTTCTTCCAGTGCTGTTTTCAGTGCAGCCTTTACCCATCCGGTAAGCTGGATTCTCACCATCACGGGAACCCAGTCCGGGGCAGTTCATGAAATCCGCGGCATTTCGTCCGGCCTGGATAATGTGGAGTGGAAGGGAACGCACGACCAGGCAACATTTTTTCGTACAGGAGAAACAGTGACGGCTACGCTCTCTTTTTATGGTACTTCTTTGAGTTCTTCTCTGCCTATTACAATTGCAGCGGCTCCGAATTATACTACCTGCGGCACATTTGCACGGTATGGAGATTTTGAAACCCCTTCCCTTATAACGCCTATGAACGGATGGCATGCCTTCAACTCCCCGGTTCCGATCCCGAATGTAGAACAGGGAATTGATTCTGTAGCAGTGGACTATACCGGAAAACCCGTGCCTTCGGTACAAGGGAAACGATATTACTATATTAAAGGAAAAGGAAACCAGCAGGTCTTTGTCAGCGGTGTGCAATATACCGGACCGCTGACACCGGTATTGCCTGCCGATCCTGATCAGGTATGGGTCAACATGTATATCTACGGAACAGGGGATGCCAATACAGGAGTAGAGCTGGAGTACCAGGAGGCCGATTTTGACGGAACTTCTCCGGGATACCAGGGAACAGATGACGACGCTTTTGTAGCCAAGATCACCCTCGATCATAAAGGATGGAAGTTGTTCAGCTTTCAGTACAGCAAGCTGACCCCTAGTCTGAATGCAGATTTTGGAGGGAGTGGAAATAAAATTCATGAACCGGACAGGTTGAGGTCATTTGACCTGATCCTTCTGAAAAGTTCCAAACCGGATTCTCCGGTGGAGGTATACTTTGATTATCCGATCATCACGGTAGGCGGACCGTTTAAACCCTGTAAATAAACTGATAGAATGAAAAAAGGAATTATATATTCTTTTATTGCCGGACTGATTGCATTGCTGTATGGATGCGGAGCTCAACTGTATACCTATGATCTTTCCAAAGATTATGCTACGAGTCTGCATTATCAGCCTTCGGAAAATGAAGAGGAGCCAGAAGAAGAAGAAAGCAGTTTGGTGGGGATCCCGGCCCGTAATTTTTACAACGGCGATCTGAAAAGAGGCGGGATCTGGTGGGCCAGCAAGGGAATTACCTTAGAGAAAGGAGAGGTTTTTATTCTTGAAGTTACTCATATCGGGTCCGACAGTACTCCTCTCGGAGCTACTAATCCGGCCATTGATCTTCCTGCTACTCCTTTTGGTGCAACGTTTCCTCCCATCGATCTGATCACGGAAGAGGTGATGGTAAAAATAAGTGCCCGTGCAGAAGGTGAAAACGGAGCGGTGCCGGTATTGCATCTCCAGGTAGACGATGCCGGAGGATACCAGGCCAATGCCAAACGACCGGCACACCAGATCCTGAACACGGAAGACTTTCAGGATTATTATTTTGACATGAGAGACATCTATATGCAGAGCGAACCGAAAAAACATAAAGTAAACGGTGCACTGATCAATAGTATGAAGTTTTTTATTAATCCGGGACAAGCACCCTATACAGGGAAAATATTGATCCGGGAAATTAAAGTGGTACCTGTTCAGAAAAATTGATTTGTTGATAATATTAATGATGAGAATGATGAAAGTAAATATTGAATTTTCGATTACCAAAGGGAGAAAACTGATTCAACTTGTTTCAGTATTGTTACTCCTGCAGTCATGCCAAACGGAGGATCACTCAGAGAAAGGACGTTCCGGATCCAGTGTTTCTTCTCCCGGAAATGTCAATACCATTGAATTCTTTTTGGATAAAAAAGGAAGTCCTAATTACCTGGTAAAACATAAAGATAAAATAGTGGTCGATACTTCCGGTATGGGATTTGAGCTAAGAGGACAGCAAGCGATGCAGGAAGGATTTGTCGTGAAAAATATTTCCGAAAAAACGTTCAACGAAACCTGGGAAATGCCATGGGGCGAACAACGCTATGTGGTGAATAATTATAAAGAACTATTAGTAGAACTTACAGAGTCGGAAGCTCCGAACAGACCACTGAATATTTATTTCAGAGCGTACGATGACGGGATCGGTTTTCGCTATGAATTTCCCGAACAGAAGGGAGTGGATTCGCTGATCATCACGGACGAAAATACTCAGTTCAGACTCACCAGCGATCATATGAGCTGGTGGACTCCAGGCGATTGGGATACGTACGAACTGTTGTACCAGACGAGTAAACTATCAGAGATCAATGCACTGGCCTTTCAGAAAAATGACCTGGCCAACAGTCATATTGTGAACAATGCGGTCACCACTCCTTTTACCTTGCGTACGGATGAGGGTATACACTTGAGTTTTCACGAAGCAAACCTGACCGATTATGCAGGAATGACGCTGAAAGTCGGAAACGAATATACTTTATCCAGCGGATTGGTGGGCTCAGATATTCAGGGGTACAAAGTAAAGCGGGCACTTCCTTTTGTAACTCCTTGGAGAACTATTCAGATCTCAGACAAGGCAACGGAACTGATCGAATCAAGACTGATCGAAAACCTGAACGAACCGAATAAAATCGGGGATGTAAGCTGGTTCAAACCTAAGAAATATGTGGGGATCTGGTGGGAAATGCACATCGACAAATCGACCTGGGGGTATAAAGGAGGCAAGCATGGTGCTACCACCCAAAATGCAAAAAGATATATTGATTTCGCCGCCGCAAACGGGATCACAGGAGTATTGGTAGAAGGCTGGAATACCGGCTGGGATCATTGGATCGGATTTGAGGACAGAGAGGGAGTGTTTGATTTTGTGACCGAATATCCTGATTACGATCTTAAAGAAGTAGTGCGGTACGCAAAAGAAAAAGGAGTCGAAGTGATCATGCACCACGAGACCACTGCAGCGCCCCGTACCTACGAAAAACAATTGGATACGGCCTATGCGTTGTTGAAAAACCTTGGGATCCATTCGGTAAAAACAGGATACGTGGGACCTATCATTCCGAAAGGAGAGTATCACGACGGACAGTGGATGGTCAACCATTATCAGAAAGTAGTGGAGAAAGCTGCCGCTTCACAGGTGGCGGTAAATGTGCATGAGCCGATCAAACCGACAGGATTGCGCCGTACTTATCCGAATCTTATTTCAGGAGAAGGAGTAAGAGGACAGGAATTCAATGCATGGGCCAGCGACGGAGGAAATCCTCCGGAACACCTTCCCATTGTAGCCTTTACAAGAATGCTGGCAGGGCCGATCGATTATACTCCTGGTATTTTTGATATTACCCTTCCTGCGAAGAAGAACAACCAGGTGAATAGCACTTTGGCACAGCAACTGGCACTATATGTAGTCATCTACAGCCCTATTCAGATGGCTGCTGATCTTCCGGAAAACTACGTCAATAAACCTGCTTTCCAGTTTATCCGCGAGGTAGGAGTGGATTGGGAAAAAACAGTTGTGCTCAATGGAGAAGTAGGAGATTTTGTCACCATTGCAAGAGAAGAAAGACAGACAGGAAACTGGTTTGTAGGAGGAATTACCGATGAGAATGCCCGGGATATTTCCGTCAATTTCAGTTTCCTTGAAAAAGGGAAAAAATATAAAGCAAGTATTTACCAGGATGGAAAGACCGCTCATTATAAAAACAATCCTACTTCTGTCGAGATCCTGCAGGAGGAAATAGATAGTTCCACCACCAAAACATTTAAACTGGCAGAAGGAGGAGGATTTGCCATCACCTTGAAGCCTTTGAAATAATCTGATTGACAAAGAATTTTTATAGTTCTGGTTGTCAAAAACAAAAAACAAAATTTTGAGAAAAATATGAGTGCAGGGAACGGTAGAAAGGGACAGTAAACAGAAAACAGCAGATAGTGTTTTTTGTTCACTGTTTCCTGTTCCTGTTTATTGGTTACTTAAAATTGTTGGAAATTTTAAAAACAGATTCTCTTATGTACTACGATACTATTAAAAATATTTCTATCCGTTTTGTGCAATTTTTTGTCTTGCTGCTGCTCAGTTGTCCGCTCTA
>CAYTGJ010000072.1:0-2372 GCA_964437245.1 uncultured Chitinophagaceae bacterium | reverse complement strand
ACAGCCGGTAAATGGCCCCACCTATTGGTGGAACGATGCGGTTTTTTATGAAATATTTGTACGTTCGTTTAAAGACAGCGACGGAGACGGCAAAGGAGACTTCCGGGGGCTCATTGAAAAACTGGATTATCTGAACGATGGAGATCCATCCACTCATCATGACCTCGGAGTCACTGGTATCTGGCTGATGCCCGTTCAGCAGTCGCCAAGCTATCATGGATACGATGTCATCGACTACCGCACAGTAGAGCAGGATTATGGTTCCAACGAAGATTTCAGGGAATTTATCACCGAAGCCCACAACAGAGGGATCAAAGTGATCGTCGACTATGTGATGAACCATACATCCTCCCAGCATCCCTGGTTCCAGTCTGCATTGGATCCGGGATCGGAAAAAAGAAGCTGGTACCTCTGGGAAGATCCCAAACCGGTTATGACAGGCCCCTGGGGGCAGACCGTATGGCATACGAAAAGCGGGAATAATTATTATGGTGTCTTCTGGTCTGAAATGCCCGACCTGAATTATACGACAGAAGAAGTAAAGGACGAGATGTTTGACATTGCCCGTTTCTGGCTGGAAGAAATGGGCGTAGACGGTTTTCGTCTGGATGCGGTCAAGTACATTTTCGAAGACGGTGCTAACCTGGAAGACCTTCCCGAAACGATTGATTTCTGGAAAGAATTCAGAACCTATTATAAATCGGTGAACCCCGATGCATTTGCAGTAGGAGAGGCCTGGACGACGACCACTAAAGTAAAGCCCTACGTGGAAGAGGATGGTTTGGATTATTGTTTTGAGTTTGACCTGGCATCTGCCATTCTGAACACTTCCAATACGGGAAATCCCTCTTCTCTGAGGTTGAAAGTGGATCAGGTGATGACGACCTATCCGTTTTTGCAATTCGGTACTTTTCTGACCAATCATGATATTGACAGAGTAATGAATACCCTGGGCAACGACAATGCCAAAGCCAAAATAGCCGCCGACCTTTTACTGACCCTTCCCGGAATCCCTTATCTCTACTACGGAGAAGAGATCGGGATGACAGGAGCAGGAGTGGATGAAAACAAGAGAAGACCTCTTCAATGGAACAGCAGCGATAAAGCAGGCTTTACGACCGGAACTCCCTGGCGTTCCATTCCCGCCGAATACCAAGAAAAGAATATAGAACGACAGCAGTATGAGACCAGTTCTTTATGGCACCATTACAGAAAACTGATTTCCTTGAGAAACAATCAGCCCGCTTTACGCAAGGGAACATACGAAAAAGTCACTGCTTCCTCTTCCTCTGTTTTTACCTTTCTCCGTCAATACGGAAACGAACGTATTCTGGTCGTTTCCAATCCGGGGGTGAACGCACATTCGGCGATCCAGCTGACCCTTGCAGAAAGCGATATCCCGGAAGGTACTTATACACTCGTCGAATTGCAGGGAGGAAATACATTGACCTTGCAGGTCAACAGTACCGGGGGATTTTCCAATTTTCCTTTAGGAGCCATTTCCGGTCAGACGACCCTCGTTTATAAAATCATGAATCCTTCGGAAACGAACACCACAGTTACTTTTCGGGTAGACATGAATAGCATGATCACCAACGGTGATTTTGATCCCGCTACCGAATCAGTAGATATCATAGCAGACTTTAACAACTTTGGATCGTCGGAAGTGACCATTCTGACAGACGATGACGAAGATGGTATTTACACCGTGGTGGTCTCCGGGAGCAGGATCGGGAGCAGTATCCGTTATAAGTACAGGATCAATGGGCTCAGCAACGGACGCGAGGAGTTTTCAAACAGCAGTTTTAAGAGAGAGTACATTGTTACGGAAGGAGACAGGAGCGTGACGGACTTCTATCAGAAAACAGATGTAACGGCAACCAGTATTAAAAATATATTGGAACAGGAAATAGCGGTGTACCCGGTACCTGCCGGCAACGAACTGTTTATTGGATATCCGGAAGTGTTTTCCGGTACGATGAATTACAGGATTACGGATCTTCGGGGAAAAGAGCTGCTTGCCTCCTCCCTGGTTTCTTCTCCCGGAACAGGACAGCATCGGATAGCTTGTGAAAGCCTTTCTTCCGGAATCTACATGCTTGTACTCGAACACAAAGGAGTAACGAAGGTCGTGAGAATCATCATTCAGAAATAAGCATACCGGTATCACAGAGCTGTATCCATTCAGCATCACGCATAAAAAACGATATGAAAAAGAACATACTAATTTCTTTCGGGATCATGCTCCTCTTGTACATAGCAGTATTCCCGAAATTAAAAGCTCAGAACGCCTCGATCGTCCTGTCCGATCCTTTCATCGCCAACAATCTCACTCATTTTACGGTGACCGATCCGAACAACGAGCCTTATAC
>CAYTGJ010000071.1:21426-22441 GCA_964437245.1 uncultured Chitinophagaceae bacterium | reverse complement strand
CACGGCTACTATATTGGAATAAGCCGGACTACAAACACCGTTCTGGATCCTGCTTCTGTAGTAAGTAGTCTCTGACAGATCCAGGTATTGAATGGAGTCTGTTGTGTTGGCAACCGGTGTATGAGTAATAAAATTATCGGGAGAGGTTTCCCATTGTATCACGTCTCCCGTATGACCTGTTAGTTTTATAACTCCCTCGTTGGTATTGGCGCATACTACAGGAGGACTCGTCAGGGTTCCGCCGCCGGAAGCAAGATCCACCTGGATTACAGCAGGAGAAGGATAAGCGATCGCACATCCTGTATTTTGTATTTGTGCCCTGAAATAAGTGGTCGTTGTTAAATCAGAATAGGCAATTGTATCCGTACTATTGCTGACGGGTTGTATGACCGATGCAAAATTATCGGTGGACGTTTCCCACCGGATCACTACTCCCAGATAGCCCTGCAAAGACAAAGTCCCGGAATTGGATGTTATACAAACATGATCGGAGCCTGTGATGGCTCCTCCTACAGAATTAGGATTTACCATGATCTCCACTGAATTGGAGGAAACTGCGGCACAATCTCCGTTTTTTACTACCACACGATAATAAGTAGTGGAGACAAGGTTAGTATAATTCAGTACCGCTGAAGTATTTGCAATACTGACCGGGGGCGAAACAAAATCATCTGCCGACGATTCCCATCGAATGATATTACCGGTATAGCTGCCGGCCTGTACATTCACTGCTCCTGTATTAAATCCGTAACAAACAGTATCCGGGGTTCCCACCGTCCCGGCCACAGAGACTGCATAAATAGTAATCGTAGCACTGACCGAAAACTGAGGCGGACATACTCCATTCTGTACAATAGCACGAAATTGAGTAGTGGTCGTCAGATTCAGATAACTTTGTACCGTGCTGGTATTGGCAATCGTTTCCGGGGTAACAAAATTATCGGAAGACGATTCCCAGCTTAAGATGGAACCCTGATACCCCGCCAGCGAAAGAGTTCCCATATTAGTACCACTA
>CAYTGJ010000071.1:14926-21416 GCA_964437245.1 uncultured Chitinophagaceae bacterium | reverse complement strand
CCACTACAGGCACTGACGGAGGTCGATACCACTCCTCCTACAGAAGGTTCATCTACCATGATCTTCACCATGTTACTGTTCATGACCGCACACACTCCGTTGCGGACCACTACCCGGTAACTGGTTGTAGCGGTAAGATTATTATAATTTAAGGTAGTGGTAGTATTCAAAATCGGGTTCGAAATCGATGAAAAATCATCCGTAGAATATTCCCATCGAATGATCGTCCCTACAATACTTCCCCCAAGGGTCAGGGATATATTGCTTCCTGAACAAACGGTGTCCGAGGCCGACAATACTCCCGGGGATGTAGGAACATCTACAGTAACCGTAGCGAGGGAGGAATAAACGGCTGCACAAGGACCATTTTTAACATACGCCCGAAATTGTGTGGTCGCAGTAAGATTAGAAAACGAATACGTATTAGCGGTATGCGCAATCGTATGGTGGTCGAACACAAAGCCATCGGTAGAATATTCCCAATTAAGTACAGCTCCTGAATTGCCGGACAAAATCAGCGGACCTCCGTTGGCTCCGCTACAAACTGTAGTAGAGCCGGTAACCGTCCCTCCTGCCGAAACAGGCGTAACCGTCACTGCTGCGACCGGAGAATAGACCGACGGACATACTCCATTCTGGATCCTGACACGGTAATAAGTGTTTTCGAGAAGGTTATTATAATCTTCTTCCGTAGAGGTATTACTGATCGTTGTATAGGGAGAAAAGGAAAGTACATTGGAGACCTCCCATTCAAGTATTGCTCCCACATGAGTACTAAGGGTCAGCGTACCGCTGTTGGAGGCACTACAAACAACAGAGGCCAAGGGGGTGAGTGTTCCTCCTGACGACAACTGGTCTACCGTGACCACTGCAACACCGGAATTTTGCGGAGGACAAACTCCGTTGCGGATCACCGCCCGGTAATACGTGGTTGCTGTCAGGTTCAGATAGTCGTTGGTCACCGATGTATTGGCAATAGGATAAGAAAATGTATCAAAATTATCGGTAGAATACTGCCATTCTACAATATTCCCCAGATGCCCGCTCAGGGTCAGCGTACCGGAATTCCCTCCAAAACAAACCGTCGTACCGGATCCCACGATTCCCGGAACAGTCAGTTCGTCTATCGTGATCGCAACGGTATCCGAATAGTCCGGAGGACAGACTCCATTCTGAAGCACCGCCCGGTAATACGTGGTCGCTGTCAGGTTGGTATACGTTTCCTCCGAAGTAGTATTGGCAACAGGTACTGCTGTGCTGAAATTGTCGGGAGAAGTTTCCCATCGTACAATGGTGCCGGTATAACCTGTAAGACTCAACGTTCCGGTATTCGTTCCCGAACAGACGGTCGCAGGGGCGCCAAGTACTCCCCCTACAGAGGGCTGATCTACTGTGATCGTATAAACGGAAGAATGGGTACTGGCACATACCCCGCTTTTCACCAGTACCCGAAACTGAGTAGTAGCCACCAGGTCTGTGTAGCTATAGGTATTCATCGTATTGACCAGTATATCATGTGTGACGAAACCATCCGTCGAAGATTCCCAGTGCACAATCTCCCCGGTATGACCAGCCAGTGTCAGAACATTCCCATTGGACAAAGCACATACCACAGAGACAGGAGAAGTGAGTGCACCTCCCGCAGAAACCGGATCCACCCTGATCGTTACGACCGGGGAATAAGCGACCGGACAATTTCCGCTTTCCAACACCACTCTGTAGTAGGTTGTGGCCGTCAGATTGGTATAGGTATACGAGGCATTGAGATGCGGGATAACGGTTCCGGCGGTAGCAAAAGAATCTAAGGAAGATTCCCATCTGGCAATGGTACCTGTGTACCCCGACAATGTAAGCCCCCCGGTATTGGCATCTTCACAAACATTAGCAGAAGATGTCAATGTTCCTCCTGCCGGAAGAGGATATACTTGTACCACGAGTGAATCTGAATACTTTATATGATCCCCCAGCCGGATCACTGCACGGTAAGAGGTTTTCCCCAGAATATCTGCAAAATTTAGCACTGAAGAAGAAGAGACGATTGTCTCATAACTGCTAAAATTATCCATAGAACTATGCCAGGCTACAATCGAGCCGGTATAACCGGATAATGTGATCGTTCCGGCATTGGTCACTCCGCAAACTGAAGCAGGCCCCGCGATAGTCCCTTTGTTCAGAACAGGCAAAGGAGCCAGGATACAGGGCATGGTTATCACTACAGGCAACCGCCGGTCTGTATAATCTCCCAATCCAAGCTGGCCATATTGATTATCTCCCCAGACCAGCAGATCTCCGTTGGCCCTTCTTGCATAAGCCCCTTTGTTGAATGTCGAAATACCCGTTATATTCCTCAGCAACGTCACTCCCGCTTCGTTCATTACTTTGACCGGAACCAGGGAAGAGACAAGTGTGTTGTTACCGAATTGCCCGTCGGCATTACTACCCCATACCGAGACGGTACTATCTTTCCGGAGCGCCATGGAAAAATTTGCATCGGCGGCAATCGCTGTCACTTCTTTCAGTGCTTCTGTTCCCAAGGAATTTAATACAGCTAGAGGAACAGAGGAGTTGGTATTGCTGTTATTTCCCAATTGTCCGTTCGCATTATTTCCCCAGGCCCATAAAGTATCCTGGGAAGAAAGTGCCAGTACATGATTTTCGCTGGCGGAGATACTGATAATATTTTTCAGAAACCCGACTCCTCCTTTTCCTTTGACCTGTACAGCATACAGGCTTTCCACAGTCGTCTGCTGTCCCAGTTGCCCATGATTATTTCTTCCCCAGGCCCATACTGTACCGTCCGTCAAAAGAGCAAAAGCACAATCGGCCCCTGCGGCCAGGGAAAGTACATTTTTCAGCGTATCTCCGGGAGCTTTCAGAACATACCCCGGTGCTGTGAGATCCGGTCCGTTGGTACCATTTCCCAACGCTCCGTCGTTCCCGCCTCCCCATGCCACCACTTTGCCGTTTTTCAGCACAGCATAACCGGTATTCAAGCCCATTTCCACCGACTGTACACCGGTAAGATAACCTGCTCCTCCAACTCCTATCACACGATAAGGGAATCGGTTATTATTTGTATAGATATTTCCATAAAGATTGTTTCCCAACTGTCCTCTTACATTGCTTCCCCAGGCAATGACCGAATCACCACCGGCCGAAAGGGCGACAAGGGTGCTGTGCTGTTTCCCGGAAACCTGCCGGATTGAGAATAACGTTCCAAAGCCTCCGATCCCGGAGACGATATCAGGAGAGTTGATCCCGGGAAGTACCCCACGCCCTAACTGTCCTAACCCATTATTACCGGAGACATACACATGCCCGTCCTGGCACAAAAAAACAGAACTGCTGTCGCCTCCGGAAAAATAATGATGCTGTGCATATATTATATTTGGGGAGAAAAAAACTAAAAACGCACATGCGATAAGCCATCTCATTTTTAATGCATTTTCTTCATAGGAATCGTGACTGTAAATCTTGTAAATTCTCCTGACACACTTTCAAAACTGATCGTACCACCGAGCTTTTCCAGGCTTAGTTTTACAATATATAATCCAAGACCGGTCCCTTCCGCCTCGTTTGTGGCACGATAGAACATTCCAAAAAGTTTAGGTTTGTGCATTTCATCAATCCCTATTCCATTATCTTTAAACTGAAACACGACGGTTCCATTCTTTTCTTCGGTATCAATCTCCAGGTACGCATCACTTTTCTTAGGATCCTGGTATTTAATCGCATTACCAATAAGATTCTGAACCACAGAATTCAGGATCGTCTCATCGGTCATGAGTGCAAGACGTTCCGGGATGCGGTTATGGATCCTCATCCTGTCAAATCCTTCTTTGAAAACAAGTCCTCCGATAATCTCGTCTACAAAACTTTTCAGCTTCACTTCCGTGTATTCCGGCACAATATTTTTGGCTCTGCTGAAATAGAGCATATTATTCACCGTCTTGGTAAGCTTCTGTACTGTTTTATGTACGTAGCTGAAATACTCCAGGGAATCGGTATCGCGTATGGTTTTCATAGCAATATCCGACAAGCCCTTCAGAGAGTTCAACGGCCCTTTGATCTCATGAGATGCCTTTGATACAAATGCATCCAGGTTTCTGTTCTGCTCTTCAATAATGTCTTTCTGTTTTTTGATCTTCCTCATATTCAGCATGACACTCAGCAATATGATCAGCACAAGCCCTATGATAATGCCGGAATAGGTCATTTTCATGCGATGCTCTTTCTCCATCTGCTCTTGCTTCAGTTTATATTCTGCAAGTTCTCTCTGTGAAAGCATCTGGATCGAATCTTTCTGAAGAATCAGTTGCTTCATTCTGAACAGAAGATTGTATTTCTTTTCGATCACATTTTCCAGCGTATTCTTATTGGATTCGTACAGCGACTCCAACTGGTCAAGATAAGAAGTAAGCTGCTTTCTTTGTTCGGGAGTAACTGCCGTATCACTTTCCAACTGACGAATGATCTTCGTCATCTCCCGCTCTATCTTACGGTTGCTTTCTGTAATCAGCCGTTTTTCCAGCTCAAACTCACGGAAGAGTCCTTCAAAATTTCCCTTATAATCTACAGAGTCTACCAATGCCGCAATCAGGTCATTATCCATGCGGAATGGTACAACGGTAATCGTAAGTATTCTTAGCTTTTTATTATAGTCTTTTTTCTCAATATGGAACCCAGGGATCAGAATATCACTGTTGTAAGTAGCCCATTGTTTCAACTTTATCTTACCATCGTTTTCACCCGGATAAGTAAATCCATCCACCAGAACAGTAAGCCATTTATAAGCAATTATACTGTCGGACACCAAGAGGATCGTTTCAATCTTACCCTGGTCAGGATCCGGCAGGCGTCGGATCGTTATTTCCAGCAACCTGTCCTCTTCTGAAAAATCTACCTGTTTCAACTCATACCCAAGCTTTACCGCATTTACCTTGATCGGCATCTGAGGCGGCTCTTCAAGCGTATACACAAAATTTCCTGCTGAATTACTGGTCACATAATGTTCTTTCCCGGAAATTGCGATCCGTACACCAGAGACGCCACTTCCCGTCTCTTCCTTGACTATTCCCTTCAACTGATACTGTGCCCAGAGTTCGGTATTAAATAGTAAGAATATTAAAAAAAGCCAGTATCTATACATTCGGTACTCCTATTGTTAGGTAATAAGTTTAAGTAAGGTTTTCTAGTTTTTACAGAGTTTCGGGCAACAGGTTAAAATCCGTTAACTAATTTGTTAATATACAACCATTTTAAGTACATTTCACCAGAAATCATACCGTTAAACATTTGGCTTATAACAGAATATAGTCTCTGAAACCCTTGCTTCTGTATTTATACGGTACTTTTTTAAAAAAGTATACCGTAGTATTACCATTTTTCTTTAAAAGATTTTAGCAGTGTTTTGGTATCCGGGCCTTTGCTTCTTCAATTCCCGGATTGTGTCGATCAAAAATGATCTCTTATCAAAAAACCTTGGTAGTTTATCCAAACAACGATGTGGATTGAGCTTTTCCTCTAATTTCAAATATCGAGAAATTGCTGTTTTGCAGCATCCTTAAACAGGACTCCGCTTCTTAACAAGATCCACTATCGGCTACCTAAATTGCGGAACAAAACCAATATTTTAAAATTTCTATCCTGTTCCTGCACTAAAAGCTAAAATAATTCACACTAAATATACAAATAGTAATATTAAAGAGAAGAACAAAGCTCAAATTAATGTTGATTTTTCATGCTGTTTCACCTGTCACCCTGTCAAATATATCCTATAACCCTCTAAGATACAAAGCCATACTTCCAACCTCCAAATAGACTTGAAATATTTACCTATTTTGAAAATTTATGACTATCTTTGTATACTATACAATGAAAACATTCACTAACATAGCGCTATTTCTTCTACTCCCGATGATAATTTTCATTGTTGAGTAAGGATATTCATACTATATGGAAACCATTCTCAACAACAGGGAATGGTTTTTTTTTGATAAGGATTTATAATAAAAACAAAATATTATGTCTAAACGGGTTTATATCTTTGATACTACTTTGAGGGACGGCGAACAGGTGCCAGGTTGCCAGTTGAATACTACTGAGAAAATAGAAGTAGCCAAAGCCCTCGAAGAACTGGGCGTAGACGTCATAGAAGCAGGGTTTCCTATTTCAAGTCCGGGAGACTTCAATTCTGTAGTAGAAATATCCAAAGCAGTAAAAGAGCCTTCTATCTGTGCACTTACCCGTGCCAATACGAAAGACATCGATGCTGCCGTACAGGCGCTTCAGTATGCCAAGCACAAAAGAATCCATACAGGGATCGGAGCTTCTGACATGCACATCAAATACAAATTCAACAGTACCCGTGACGAGATTCTTCAAAGAGGCGTAGATGCTGTAAAATATGCCAAAAAATTTGTTGAAGACATTGAATTTTATGCAGAAGATGCCGGTCGTGCGGACATCGAATATCTTGCCCGGATGATCG
>CAYTGJ010000071.1:0-14916 GCA_964437245.1 uncultured Chitinophagaceae bacterium | reverse complement strand
TAGTAAACATTCCTGATACCAACGGTTATTGCCTGCCGGATCAATACGGGGCAAAAATCAAATATCTTGTAGACAATGTGAAAAACATTGACAAAGCGATCATTTCCGTACACTGTCACAACGATCTGGGGCTGGCTACTGCCAACGCCATGGCAGGACTGGTAAACGGTGCCAGACAGGTGGAATGTACCATCAACGGTATCGGAGAAAGAGCGGGGAATACCTCTCTTGAAGAAGTCGCCATGATCATTAAAAGTCATCAGAGCCTGGGATTGGAAACCGGCATTAATACCAAAAAACTGGTACCTATCAGCCGTCTTGTCTCTGCCCGGATGAACATGCCGGTACAGGCCAACAAAGCAGTAGTAGGGAAAAATGCCTTTGCTCACTCTTCCGGAATTCATCAGGACGGGGTGATCAAGTTCAGAGAAAATTACGAGATCATCAATCCTGAAGATGTAGGAGCAGATTCTTCTTCCATCGTATTAACCGCAAGAAGCGGGAGAGCAGCACTTGCTTATCGCCTGGAAAATATCGGGTACAAACTTTCAAAAGAAAGCCTGGAAATAGCCTATAAACGATTCCTGGAAATGGCTGATACCAAGAAACAACTGGAAGATGAAGATCTGAAAGTATTGATGAAAGAAATTGAAATTGTGAAATAATGATCCGCCGTTATCTGAACAGAATCATCCTTGTTATATCCCTGTATTTAGTATTTCCTCATGCTTATGGCCAGGTTTCACAGGGAACTCCGGGCAATAGCTGTGTCATTCTCAGAGTTGACTATTGCAGCAACTGGATCACCGTTTCCTACGGGAGCAACAAGACGGAAGAAACAAGACTTGAACGCAGCAAACAACTGCCTATCAAGGACCAGATCGGCACGATCAACAACATTCTTGCAGATACACTGAACAAGCTGGAGAAAGAAGGATACCGCGTAGCCTCCAGCGTCAGCGATGTAAACAACGGGAGTACCTGCGGGATCACCTTTATCCTGTACAAAAATCAATAAGAATTATATACGAACAATGGGACAGACATTATTTGAAAAAGTGTGGAACCAACATGTGGTAACAGAAATACCAGGAGGTTCCAACGTTTTATACATTGACAAACATTTGATCCATGAAGTAACCAGCCCGCAGGCTTTTGCAGGACTGGAGAAAAGAGGAATCGGTCTGGCACGTGTAGAAAGAATGCTGGCTACTGCTGATCACAATGTCCCTACAAAAGACCAGCACCTGCCTATCAAAGAAGTGCTTTCACGGCAGCAGGTAGAAAAGCTTACCGAAAATTGTAAAAAATTCGGCGTTACACTCTACGGACTTGGTCATCCTTATCAGGGAATCGTACACGTAATCGGTCCTGAACTGGGCATTACGCTTCCGGGGATGACAATCGTATGCGGAGACAGCCACACTTCCACACACGGGGCTTTTGGCTCCATTGCGTTCGGAATAGGAACCAGTGAGGTAGAACAGGTGATGGCGACCCAGTGTCTGATGCAGGCCAAACCTAAGACCATGAAAATTGAGATCAACGGAACCTTAGAAAAAGGGGTTACGTCCAAAGACATTATTCTTTATATCATTTCTAAAATATCTGCAGCCGGAGGTACCGGTTACTTTGTCGAGTTTGCCGGCTCCGCCATACGCTCACTTTCCATGGAAGCCCGGATGACGATCTGCAATATGAGTATCGAAATGGGAGCCCGTGGAGGAATGATCGCTCCGGACGAAACAACCTTCAACTATGTCAAAGGAAAAGAATTTGCACCACAGGGAGCCAAATTCGACGAGGCAGTAGCGTACTGGAAAACATTATTCTCTGACCCTGATGCTACCTTTGATCAGGTATACAGCTACGAAGCATCGGATATTGAACCGATGATCACCTACGGAACCAATCCGGGGATGGGAATCAAAGTAAGTTCGAATGTTCCTTCTCTCAAAGAAATAGAAGACAGCAACAAAGCTACATTCTCCAAAGCCCTTGAATACATGGGTTTCTCCGAAGGAGATTCCCTTATCGGGAAACAGGTCAACTACGTATTCATCGGAAGCTGTACCAACTCCAGGATCGAAGATCTGCGCCAGGTAGCACAGTTCCTGAAAGGGAAGAAAAAAGCTTCCAACGTAAATGCCTACATCGTTCCCGGCTCGAAGCAAGTAGAACAGCAAGCCAAGGTAGAGGGGATCGATAAAATTTTTGCAGAAGCAGGATTCGAGCTTCGCGAACCAGGCTGCTCTGCCTGCCTGGGAATGAACGAAGTCAAGATCCCCAAAGGAGAATATTGTGTTTCGACTTCCAACCGGAATTTCGAAGGCAGACAAGGTCCGGGAGCCCGTACATTACTGGCTAGCCCTCTGACCGCTGCTGCGGTAGCCGTATCCGGAAAGATCGTAGACGTACGGGAATTCAGTTTAAATTAAGGCGAAGATCAACCTGGTGTACCTGCTTGTTCCAATTTGTAATAAGAAAACTAACCTTTGAGATGAGTAAGATCAGGTACGACAACATTGATTCTTCCCTACATTAATTTTGAGATTATTAATTAGTAAGATATACTTATGGAAAAATTCACCACTATAAAATCAACGATCACCCCTCTTGCCATAGAGGATGTGGACACCGATCAGATCATCCCTGCCCGGTTTCTGAAAGCTACTACACGCGATGGATTTGGTGACAACTTATTCCGTGACTGGAGATATGATGAAAACAACCAGCCTAAAAAGGATTTCATCCTGAACAGCGACCGGTATAGTAAAAATGCACAGATACTCGTAGCCGGGAAAAATTTTGGTTGTGGTTCAAGCCGTGAGCACGCTGCATGGGCTATTCACGACTACGGTTTCAAGGTTGTAATTTCAAGTTTCTTCGCAGATATTTTCAAGAGCAATGCCCTGAACAACGGATTACTTCCGGTAACTGTTTCGCAGGAATTCCTGAACAAGGTATTCGACCTGTCAACAGCTGATAGTGCTCTGGAACTGATAGTGGATCTTGAAAATCAGAAAGTAGAAATTGTAGGACATTCCATTTCCGAACATTTCGAAATCAACCAATACAAGAAAACATGTCTGCTCAACGGATACGATGATATCGACTATCTGCTTAGTATGAAAGACAAGATCGAAACGTATGAGAAAGGGAGCAAATACCTGAGTTTCGTAAAATAATCGATTTCACATCTCTCATAAAAGAAGAAGCCTCCGGATACATATCGTATCGGAGGCTTCTTCTTTTTAACATGGGACTGGTCTAAAAACAGAAGCAAGATCCCCGATTCAAGATGCCGGATAAGAGAGTTTTAGAACCGTTAGATACTGATATTTGCGTTTATCTGGCATCTTGTATCTTTAATTGAGAAGATGTCCCACTAATATGTTCTGGTCATCTGTTCGTCTACCACAATGATGAAATCTGCTTTCCCCTGATGCTCTTTGGCTAGCTTGTGTACATCTGCCTGGGTGACGGTAGAGATCGTGGCACATTTCAATCCTTCTTTTTGTTTTTTCACATACCAGACTATTCCTTCCTCGTAGTCGCTGTGATAAGCTCCGTTGAAGTGAATAAAAATACTGTTTTCCTTCAGGTTCCTGACAATAAAATGAGCCATCGTAGCATCTTTGGAAGCCTGTGCTTTTACAATGGAAGGAGATCCGTGATCGCCCATCATCTCAAGGATTTTCTTATACGCAGGTAACTCCGGATCAAACGGAAACGGAAGAGGAGCGATCCAGGCCTTTTCTTCTTCCGTCAGCGATTGGAGCGCTTCAAAACCTTTTTTATGCACCAGCGAGGCATACCTCCTCGGAATATTCGTAGCAATCACTTCCAGACGATTCGCTTTAGCAAAATCGACTAATGGTTTATAATCTGTTTTATAGTTTTTCCAGAGTCTGGCCAATGTATCCAATCCTTTTCCGTCTATGGAATCTTTCAGATAAGCATTCAGCACCCACTGGTTATCGGCCTCAAACATTTCAGCCCCCAAGACCAGTGGTCCTGACCGGAACAATTCTTTCGTGGTCTCATATTGAAGCCAGTGAGCAATGGGATTGTCATGCAACTCTCCGAAAAACACCAGTTCCCTCGTTTTTAAAACATCTGTCATTTTTTTAAAAGAGACAGGTTTCCCGTTACGGTCGTATATACGATAAGCCGGTTTATCAGGCTTGGCAGCGGCACTCAGCAAAAACACCAGGAGCACCAGGATAAAAGATCGTTGCATAAAATCAGAATATTTAAGAGCAAAAAACTCTGCCCCCTATTTATTCTTAAACTTACGGTATTTTCTTTCTTAAATAAAGGATCCCGAAAAAATAACAGCAGTACTTTGCCTACTGAAATAACAGTAGAGCAATCAACAACGTCACAATAATATTGAACCCCTGGGCAATCAAAAATGCATACAACGGCTTTCTACTATTCGTATTAAACAGATCGGAAAAATTTGTTTCCAGACCTATGCTGGTAAATGCCAACGCAAACCATAACCCCTGAAGGCTTTTCAGACTTCCCTTGACCGGCTCGATGGTATCGGCGGATAATAAGAAGGAAAAGATCAGGGACGCTCCTATAAACCCAAGTACAAACTTCGGGAACCGTTCCCATATTACTTTCAGCGTGGGCTTTGAGGTACGTGCCACCTCCGATTCATCTTTCCGGTAAGACCAGTAAATACTAATGGCAAAAGCAGCAAGCCCCAGTAATACGTTCTGAGAAAATTTAACAATCGTACTTATTTTCAAAGCGGTTTCTCCCACCAGCGAACCGGAAGCCACTACCGCTCCGGTAGTATCAATACTACCACCGAGCCATGCTCCTGTCACCTCTTCTGAAAGTCCGAAATATTTTGCAGCATAAGGCATCAGGAGCATCATGGGAATGGCAGTGATCAGTACCAGGGAAATCACATAGGATAGTTTTTTCGGATCTCCCTTTATTGCTCCGGAGGTTGCAATGGCTGCGGATACTCCACAGATGGAAACAGCACTGGAGATCATCATGGTAAGCTCATCGTCTATCTTTAATTTCCTGCACAGCCAATACGCAAAATACCAAACCGACAGCACTACCACCAATGCCTGGATCAGTCCTAAAGAACCTGCTTTTAGTATATCGGAAAAAATCACCGTCGTCCCCAGCAATACCAATCCTGTTTTTACAAATAATTCTGTAGACAGGGAATCTTTCAGCCATTGAGGCAATGAAAAGAAATTACTCACCAGAAGACCAAACGTCAGACTGAAAATTACTGCTTCCAATCCAAAATCTTTCACGGTACTGTTGCCCGCACATATCAAGGCAAGGATCGTAAGAATATAAATCAAAGGGATTCCTAATACAAATGACTTTACACTTTTCCCTGTAAGCAAGGCCCCCAAGGCTCCCAGCAATACAATCAGCAGAAACTGCCCGGCAATTTTAAGCAAATTAGAGCCGGCCAGAACTTTTGTAAAAATCTCTTCCCCATTCTGCCAGACGAACGACGGAGCGGGCAACACAAATCCCAGCAGAAATGAAAGAATAATCAGAAAGCCCAGAATAATCACCACCCAATCTTCGTGTACTATATTTTTTTCGGTTCCTGTTGTCATATGAGTTACTAATATATCTTCCCCGGGAGATTTTACTCTCCCTGTCAGACAAAAATAATCCCGGTAAAACGGTTATGATTTTTTACCGGGATTCGACTCTAAATAAGAAATTATTAATTAAAAGGTATATGAAAGGTATTAAGGATTTGATAGAATACTGATTTGTTTATTCAATACGTCTTCTTTCAGGTTCAGGAAAGAGTATTCATGAATATATTGCTGTCCCTCTTTAAGGATCCATAGTACAAAGGCTGTTAACTCTTTATTTTCTTCCGGATCCTGCGGGAAAGAAAGATTGATATTCCCATACGCAATTTCCGAACGTTGCTTCTGCTCCAGGCTTGCAATCAGGTTATCAAGGTTGTCGTATATTTTTTCATCCTCGTCCAGTTTTCCGTTTCCGTTCAGGTCAATCGGAAGTACAGCCAGGCCATCTTTTACTTTTCTGGATTTAAGATCGTAGATCAATACAGGGCTGTTGTAAGTAAGACCGGTAGTATCTTTCAGCACTACCTGGATTAGGTGCTTATCGTCTCCTCCGATTCTTTTGCCGCGGATATCCGCCTGCTCAAAACCATAATGACGGGCAAAGGTAGTAGGAGCACAAGCTTTCTGCTCTCTTGTATAGATGGTCAAACCATTCAGCAGGGCTTTATCTTTCTCCAATACTTTTTTAGTAGGCTGATCTTCAAAAGGCTCATACTTATCAAAGAAAATTCTCTTGGCACTTTTCTCACTGATCCCACTCACCAGATATTCCTGCAACCTCGGGTTTCTCACATTCGTCACAGGTAAAAGAACATAGCGACCGATATTCACGACCTTGTAACCAGGTCTTACTTCATCCAGTTCCAGTTCGTGGGCATTGATAATAAGATTCGCACTGTCAGCATCCGCCCCTCCTCTTGGATTAATTTTAATAGTTGTCTGAGGATTGATTTTGGCATATTCACTGATCCATCTTTCTACCAACGGATATGTAAAGCGTGAACCGCTTAAAATGATTTTCGATTGCTGCGCAGTGGCACCGGAGCCGGCTAGTATTCCTCCTATCAATAGCCAAAAGAAAATGTTTCTTTTCATATCGTTCTTATTTTAATAATATATAAATAGGCTATTGAGAAAGCAGACTTAAATCCTTAATTCCACCACCGAATAAGTATTTACAGCCTACTATTCTCAACAGTATTTTCATTCTTTTTCAAAACCGGTAAGCCATCATGCAAACCAGGAAGTCCTTCATATGGGTGGGCATAGAATTTAAGACTACGGGACAAATGTAAGTACAAAGAATGAATCATGCAAATATCTCTATAGAATTAGTATAGTAATTATAAAAATAAATACAATTATCTCAAAACAAGTCAACTAAATATAGTATTAGTAATAAATTACAGGTCATATTGAGGTTATTCAGGCTTTTTTCATCTAAAAGAAACACCAGAATTTCCACCCATGAACATCAGAAAAAATGTACCTTAGTGCTTTCTCCTGACACCTATGCCATTCAGAAATAATATTCTCCTGATCGTCTTTGCCCTTCTCCTGGCAGGACCATTGTCTGCTCAAAAGAAATATACCCCACAGACCGTCCCTAATCCTACAGGAGCCGGAGGAGGGTATGTAAGCAACCCGGATAATATTCTCTCACCGGCGGAGGTAATGACCTTGAATGCAATGCTCTCGGAAATCAATGACAGTACTACCGCACAGATAGGAATTGCGGTGCTCCACTCCATTGGCGAAGAGGTGCCCGAAACATTTGCCTACCAGCTTTTCAATCACTGGAAGATCGGACAAAAAGATAAAAACAACGGGTTGCTTATTTTACTCGTACTCGATCAGCGTGCCTGGAAAATAGAAACCGGCTATGGACTGGAGGGAATACTTCCGGATGTGGTCTGCAAAAGGATCGGAGAATACAAGATGGTGCCCTATTTCAAAAATGGCGAATACGGACGGGGGATCATAGAAGGGGTAACCGAGCTACAGCAGATACTGGAAGATCCTGCCTATGCTGCGGAAATAAGATCTACACTGCAGCAGGATGCCTATACAGACGCGGATTATACAATGATCGGAATAGTGATAGGAGCTACGCTCCTGATGATCTTCGGCACAGGGATCCTTTACCGCAAAAAGAAGGTGTCCGGTTCTTCGGCATTCCCTATCTTTTTCTTTTTAATTGCCAGCATGATCTGCTATATCGTTCTTACCACTGCCTTAGAAGTCACCAGCCTGCTAGATCCCTTTAATACATTTTTATTTTACTACTTCGGACTCAGTCTGCTGGTGCTGGTGATCCGTATGATGCTCAACAGCGACCAGGCAGCACTAAAAGAGGATGCGCTGAACAAATATACCAGGATGAAGAAAGGACACACACCATGGTTCCTGGCCTTGCTTATTTTTCCGGTCACTTTTGTTTTCTATTTTCTCTGGTACGCCTTCTGGAATAGTAAAAAGAAAAAGCGCTTTGCTCCCCGTACCGGAAAGATCACCGGGAAACCGCTCAGAAGGCTTTCCGAAAAAGAAGAAGACCGTTTTCTGAAAAAAGAACAACTTACTGAAGAAAAGATCAACTCGGTCGATTATGATGTATGGATAAGCGATGACCTGCAAGACATTGAAATCCTTGAATACATCAACCATGCCTCGGGATACAAGACTTGTCCTGGTTGCCAGCGCCGCACACAATATACCCGGAACAGAACTATTTCAGCCGCTACTTACAGCAGAAGCGGAGAAGGAGAACGCACGTATTCATGCAAAAACTGCTCTTATGTAAAGAAAGAGCGGTATACGATTCCCCAAAAGGTACAAAGCAGCTCTTCCGGGAGCGGAGGGGGTTCTTCGTTTGGCGGAAGCAGCGGCGGGAGTTCATTTGGAGGAGGTTCTTCCGGAGGCGGAGGAAGTGGAGGAAGATGGTAATAATTGGGTTCTAGTTGGTCAGGAGGACACAAACAGCGGCTTCGAAGCCCAGACACCACAAACGATCTCATCCTCTGGTCTCCGATCTCCGATCGTTTCCTGGCTGGTCTCGTCCTCTGGCTGGTCTGGGGACCAGCCAGCCGGTGAAAATTCAACCAATTAGAGTTCCTTACAACAAAGCATATCAGCTTCCCGCCCACTCCTCAGGCAAGTTTTAATCTGTCAGGTTATTTTCGTAGCTTCGCAGTACTTAGTTTATTGGACAATTTACATTTATGAAAAAAAATATTGCAGTATTAAAAGGAGACGGTATCGGTCCGGAAGTTACTGACCAGGCCCTGAAAGCACTTAAAGCTATTGAAAAAGTTTTCGGGCATGAATTTACCTATACCGAAGCCCTGATCGGAGCCGTTGCCATCGATGCAACAGGTAATCCCTACCCGGACGAAACACATGCGGTGTGCCAGAATTCTGATGCAATCCTGTTTGGCGCCATCGGCCACCCTAAATACGACAACGATCCCAAAGCACCGGTACGTCCGGAGCAAGGGTTGCTTAAAATGCGCAAAAGCCTCGGGTTGTTTGCCAATATAAGACCTATCAACACCTACAAGATCCTGGCCAACGCTTCTCCTTTGAGAGCAGACCTGGTAGAGGGTGTTAATTTTGTAGTATTCCGCGAACTGACCGGAGGAATCTATTTTGGAGAAAAAGGAAGAAAAGACGAAGGGAATACCGCTTTTGACAACTGTACCTACAACAGGGAGGAAATCCTTCGTATTGCCAAACTTGCATTTGAAGCTGCCAAAACCAGAGACAAACGTCTGACCCTGGTAGATAAGGCAAACGTACTGGAGACCTCAAGATTATGGAGAGAAGTGGTAAAAGAACTGGCGGCAAACTATCCGGACGTAGCAGTAGATTATATGTTTGTAGACAATGCGGCCATGAAAATCATTCAGAATCCAAGACATTTTGATGTAGTACTGACCGAAAACATGTTTGGCGACATCATTACTGACGAAGCTTCTGTAATCACAGGATCATTGGGAATGCTGCCATCTGCTTCTGTAGGAAGTAAAACGGCTCTATATGAACCTATCCACGGATCATACCCGGAAGCAGCCGGTAAAAATATTGCCAATCCTTGTGCGGCAGTTCTTTCTGCAGCTATGCTACTGGAAACATCTTTTGGACTGTCTGAGGAAGCAACCGTGATCAGGGCTGCCGTAGAACAATGCCTTACCGATGGATTTGTAACAGAAGATATCAAAAAAGGTTCTACTGTGACCACCACTCAGATAGGAGATAAAATAGCAGAACTTATTCTTGCCAAAAAAGCGGTGCTCAAATAAGCGCATCACTTTTCATCAAAAAAACGAAG
Source organism: uncultured Chitinophagaceae bacterium (assembly GCA_964437245.1). Lineage (GTDB taxonomy): Bacteria > Bacteroidota > Bacteroidia > Cytophagales > Cytophagaceae > JANYCO01. The sequence goes on along the minus strand of CAYTGJ010000071.1, from coordinate 4,989 downwards.
GCGGTCTGAATGTCAGACCGCCTTCGTTTTTTAATTAATTGCTTCGTCCTTCTTTAATAATTAAGGAAGAGAGTTTTTAAAATCGCTGTAATTAAATCCGCTTGGAGAAGTAGTACAACCTAGGCTGGTAGCTTTTTCATTGATATTGATGATCCTGTTGTCAGGGTTAGGGTGCGTACTTAAAAACTGAGGCGTTCCGCCACTGCCACCCGAAGCCTCCAGTTTCTGGAAGAATCCTGCAGCTCCATTACATTGATAAGGAGTTCCGGATAAATAAATAACGGAATATTCGTCCGCTTCTGTTTCATGACCTCTGCTGTACTTCAGACTCAACAGGCCACTCGCCAGTTGTGTCAATTGGCCCTGGTTATTCCCCAGTACAATTGACAGCAGCGTCTGCGTACCATATTCCTGTGTCATCGCATCGGTACTGTGTCTGCGGTCTGCATGAGCGATCTCATGTCCCATTACTCCTGCCAGTTCGTCTTCGGTATCCAGGTATTTGATGAGCCCGGTATATACATAAATATAGCCTCCGGGAGTACAAAACGCATTGAGCGTGTTGTCGTCTCTGATGATCTTCACTTCCCAGGCAAATTCATCTTTGTATTTTACCTTCCCTGAATTAAGCACCCGGTCACGCAAGGCTCTGATGTACGTATAGGCCTCCGGGTATTCCGATTCGCTCAGGAGCGGATACGTAGCAGGATCTGCTGCGATCTGCTGGGACACCTGCAATCCCAGTTTTTTGTCTTCTTCAATGGAGAAGATATTGATGCCTCCGTCTTTACATGAGTTGAACACTACCAAGACGATAAGCAACATGAATAAATTATATTTATTTTTCATAGAAATCAGATATTTAACTGGTTTAATATAACATTTTTTATTTTCTGCTTAAAATTTCACCTCAAACTTCCGGCTCAGCTCTTCCAGGTCTTTGACCACCGGAGGCAATAACGGAATCCCCTTCTCCATTCTTTCTTTTTCCATCTCCCGCTCAGGATCACCGGGAATCAATACGCTCTCTCCCACGATGGCCTCTGCCGAACGGAATCGCTCGATCCAGGTATCCATATGACGTTTAAATTCATCGGCAGGACGGAAGGCATCAACCCTCATCGCACCGAAGAAATGACCGATCCCTTCTCCTACCGGGTTTTCGGGCATCGGTAAAAAGCTTACAAAAGGGGGTACCCACGGACCATAATTAGCGCCGGACAGCACTGCCGAAAATATATCAACGATCGATCCCAGGCAATACCCTTTATGGCTGCTATGCTCCCGGTCTCCTCCGAGTGGTAGCAAAGCTCCTCCTTGTTTCAGCTCATTTGCATTGGGAGTCTGCGCTCCGTTTTTATCCTGTATCCACCCCAATGGAGCATCCTGTCCTTTTCTCTGAAGAATTTCCAGTTTGCCATTAGCGGCTGTGGTAGTAGCAAAATCTGCGACAAAAGCAGGTTGCTTATCGGCCGGGATCGCTACAGCGATCGGGTTCGTCCCCAATAATCTTTCGAGTGAAAACGTAGGAGCGACCAACGGACTGGCATTCGTCATGGAAATCCCGATCATATCCCTTTTCAGGGCCATCATCGCATGATAACCGGCAATTCCGTAATGATTGGAATTTTTTACCGATACCCAGCCGGTACCAACATTGGCAGACTTATCCAGGGCTATCTGCATGGCTTTCGGAGCTACTACAAGCCCCAGTCCTCCATCTCCGTTGACCACTGCGGTACTCGGCGTTTCGTGTTCTATCCTGATCACGGGTGCCGGATTGATCCGTCCTGTTTCCCACAGGCGAACATACCCGATCAGCCTGGCAATTCCGTGAGAATCAACACCTCTAAGATCTGCTGATAATAATACCGTCGTAGCCAGGTCGGCGTCGGCTTCCGGACATCCTATTTTACTGAAGATGTCTTTTGTGAAAGAGAAAAGTACTTGGTATGGATACATCGTTGTTATTTTTGCGACACAAAAATAACAAAAAAATCATTTCTTCTTTCGCAATGCTTTTTTGATCGGATCGTTTTCCGCTTTTTTGGAAAGATCCTGCTTCTGGCCGTTGACGATCACAAGGTTGCCTTTAGCATCCCATTCCTTCATGATCACAGGTTCTTTTTCTTCCCATTGATCTTTAGGATATTGAGTTTCTCTTTTCCGTTTGTTCCGGTCTTCGAAATACTCTATCCACAACCCTATTTTTTTACCGTCTCCATAATAGCCTTTGATCAGCAACTGGCCGTTTTCCAGAAAATAATAATAGGTACCAGTCTGCTCTCCATACTCAGAAGGGATTACTTCCTTTACCTTCTTACGCTCAAAATCGTAATAAGTGATCTTTGCTTCTTTCTGAAAACCCCGGTAATACTTTGATTTCCCTATCAGGATAGGCTGCAGAAACTCCTCCCGGCTGTACTTGCTGACCGGTTGTTCCCACCATTTTTTTTCCCACTTATATTTTTCCCAGCGGCCATGTTTGGTCCCTACATAAAAGATCCCGGTCTCCATCATCCTTCCGGCGATATACTTAGTGTATGGCCCGTGCAGGATCTTGTACTTCGGCATCTTTTCAAGTTCTTCTTTACGCACTCTGACCACTTTTCCTTTCGTCATATCCCAGACATAAATATCGTCTACATACCCAGACGGTTCTTCGTGCTTTTTCAATACATAAAACAGTTCCACTACCTGCTTGGCCTCAAAGCCTTCTTTGGTATAGCCTTTCCTGGATTTTCTTCCATAAAAGACATTCCGTTTCATCTTTTTCTTCTTCTTGGCCTTCTTCAGCGTGGTATCCGGAGCCAGGCTCAGATCCGGAATCGTATCGCTGATCAGAGAGCCTCCGTATGGAAGAGGCAGTTTTTCTTCCTGCGCCCGGAGCATTTCCGGGGCCACTGCAAGCATACAGAAAAGAATGATATACCAAAGGTTGAATTTCATACTCAAAAGCCGTGGCAACTGTTTTTACAGATACCACGGCCTAATTTATAACTTATTTTTGATATAATTATTGTACTCTCCCAGGGACTTAATTGGCGCTGATCTCCACACTTCTTCTGATAAAGTCGGTAAGATCTTTTCCTGAAAGCATTCCCTGCGACAGCAATGCGAGGTCATACACCTGCTTGGCTATCTTACTCTGGTTTTCCACAGATGCCTCGCTCAGGATCTTCTGAGTCACAGGATGGTTGCTGTTTACCACCACGTTGTACATCTCAGGCATTGCCCCCATGAAATTCATTCCTCCTCCTGCGGCAGACATATCTTTCATCCGTCTCATAAACTCCGGCAGCATGATGAAAACCGGTAATTCGTCTACAGACAGAGCCTCCAGGCTTACGGTCATTTTTTTATCGCCGATCGCCGTTTCAAAAACCTCTTTGACTTTCGTTTGCTGTTCTTCCGACAAAACGCTTTCCAGTTTGATGTCTTTGTCAATGATTTTTTCAACCGTGTCAGAATCGACTCTTTTCAACGAAAATTTTTCTACTTTCTGTTCCAGCATCCCGATAAAATGCGGATCAATCACCGAAGTCATTTCCAGTACATCGTACCCTTTATTTTCAGCCGAGTGTACGTATACATCCTGCTTGCCTTTATCAGTGGTATAAAGCGCTACAATGCTTTCATTCTTATCCGTCTGATTCGCTTTGATATGCTCTTTGTATTTTTCGATCGTATAGCTTTCTCCTTTGGTGTTTTTCAGGAGACAGAAATCCTTTGCTTTTTCGTAAAATTTATCGTCGCTCAGCATTCCGTATTTTACGAATACATTGATATCGTTCCATTTTTCCTCAAAGCCTTTCGGATCATTGTTGTTAAGCTCAGCCAGTTTATCGGCTACCTTTTTGGTAATGTGGGCATTGATCTTTTTAACATTGGAATCAGCCTGCAGGAAACTTCTGGAAACATTGAGCGGAATGTCCGGAGAGTCCAGGACTCCATGCATCAGCATTAAGAATTCAGGTACTACGTCCTTTACCTCATCGGTAATAAACACCTGACGGGAGTATAACTGGATCTTGTTTTTCTGAACTTCAAAATCCGATTTCAGCTTAGGGAAATATAGTATTCCGGTAAGATTAAACGGATAGTCCACATTCAGGTGGATCCAAAACAACGGATCTTCGCTGAAAGGATACAGTTCTTTATAAAACGCTTTATAGTCTTCGTCTTTTAGTTCCGATGGTGCTTTCGTCCAGAGAGGAGCTGTGTTATTGATGACCTTTTCGTCAAATTCGATTTCGATCGGGAGGAATTTGCAATATTTCTCCAGGATGTTGCTCAACCTGTATTTTTCCAGAAACTCGGCAGAATCTTCTGTGATATGCAGAATAATATCCGTTCCCCGCTCTGTTTTAGTACCAGGCGTAATTTCAAACTCTGTGCTACCGTCGCATATCCAGCGGGCCGGTTCGGCTCCTGCCTGGTAAGAAAGGGTATGGATCTCTACCTGTGAAGCAACCATAAAGGCAGAATAAAACCCAAGGCCGAAATGGCCGATGATCTGCTTTTCATCCCCTTTATCCTTATATTTTTCAATAAATTCTGTAGCGCCCGAGAAGGCGATCTGGTTGATATACTTTTTTATTTCCTCGGCGGTCATTCCGATCCCCTGGTCGCTGATGGTGATCGTCTTCGCAGTTTCGTCTATGGATACCTTTACCCGGGGATCGCCTACTTCTCCGCTAAATTCTCCAAAAGAAGCCAGTTTTTTCAATTTCTGAGTGGCATCTACTGCATTGGATACTAACTCCCTTAAAAAAATTTCATGGTCCGAATAGAGAAATTTCTTAATAATCGGGAAAATATTCTCTGTATGGATTGAAATGGTGCCTTTTTCCTGCATAACTAAATTCTGTTTTTATGTTAGGTTAAAATATGGGAAAAAGGGAAACAAATACTATTCCAGCCGATCCGAAACTGACAAAGTTGCAGTTTCTATAAATACTGTCCTTCAATTATTTAATTTATAATTAT
>CAYTGJ010000070.1:18264-22544 GCA_964437245.1 uncultured Chitinophagaceae bacterium | reverse complement strand
CCCAGGCAGGGGTGTCGCTGATGCCGATGTAGTTGACTTTCCCTTGTCTGACCAGATCGTCCAGCCCCCGCATTACTTCCTCTACAGGTGTCAGTTGATCCCATATATGAAGATAAAAAAGGTCAATAAAATCGGTGTTCAATCGTTTCAGGCTTTCCTCTACACTTCGCATCATGTTTTTGCGATTGTTGCCGGAAGCGTTCACATTCGTCTGATTGTCATGAAGCGTATATTTGGTGGCCACCACATAATGGTCACGGTTGTTTTTGATATACTCCCCTATGATCTTCTCACTGGATCCTTCGGTATACCGGTTGGCGGTATCCAGAAAATTTCCTCCTGCGTTGGTATAAGCATCCAGAATCTTAAAGCTGGTCTCTTTGTCCGCACCCCAGTTCCACTCCTTGCCGAAACCCATGGTTCCCAGGCAGAGTTCTGATACTTTTAGTCCTGATTTTCCAAGTAATTTGTAGTTCATAAAAAAGGCTGATAAATAATTTCAATAAGGGTCAAAATAATTAAAACTTCGCTTAGAACATAGGAAAGGTGATCTATTGTTGTCTTACATGTAAAGGTTTTGCGGTATTGTGTAAAAGGAGCGAAAGGATTATTTTAAATGCCTGTAAACAAGCGAGATGGCCCATTTATTTTTTCCCAATAATAATTGTAAATTTGCAGTCCTTAATTTAGAAAAACGGTGAGTAAAAAGTATCAGGAATACAAAGGGTTGGACCTGCCGGGGGTAGGCAACTCCGTATTAGAGTATTGGGAGAAGAACGACATATTCGGACAGTCCGTCTCTACCCGTGAGGGAAAAGAGTCGTTTACTTTTTATGAAGGACCTCCTTCTGCCAACGGTACACCTGGTATTCACCACGTAATGGCGCGTACGGTAAAGGATATATTTTGTCGTTATAAAACCCTGAAAGGCTACCAGGTAAAACGGAAAGGAGGCTGGGATACCCATGGTCTTCCGGTAGAACTGCAGGTAGAGAAAGAACTGGGGATTACCAAAGAAGATATCGGAAAGAAGATCTCTGTTGAAGAATACAATAAGAAATGCCGCGAAACGGTCATGCGTTTCAAATCAGAATGGGATGATCTGACCCAGAAAATGGGATATTGGGTGGACCTGGACAATCCGTACATCACCTTTGAGAATAATTATATTGAAACCTGCTGGTACCTGCTGAAAGAGCTATATAAAAAAGATCTTTTGTACAAAGGATATACGATCCAGCCTTACTCACCTGCTGCCGGTACCGGTCTTAGTTCGCATGAGCTGAACCAGCCGGGTACCTACCGCGATGTTCGGGATACTACGGTGGTGGCTCAATTCAAAGTAAAAGACAATTCGACGCTGAAGGCTCAGAATGTAACAGGAGAAACCTTCTTTCTTGCCTGGACTACCACTCCCTGGACGCTTCCTTCCAACTCTGCCCTGGCAGTAGGAGAGAATATAGAATATGTTCTGGTGAAATCTTTTAACCCCTATACCTTTCTCCCGGTCAATGTAGTACTTGCCAAAGCATTGGTGGGGAAATATTTCAGCGAAAAAGGAAAAGAAGGAGATATTGAGGCATTTAAGGCAGGAGATAAAGTAATTCCCTGGACGATTCTGGCAGAATTTAAAGGAAAAGATCTGGTGGGAGTGGAATACGAACAGCTATTGCCTTATGTAACACCTTCCACACCCGCATTCCGTGTGATCCCCGGAGATTTTGTCAGTACCGAAGACGGTACCGGGATTGTCCACATCGCTCCTACCTTTGGAGCAGACGACTTCCGGGTAGCAAAACTCGCCGGAATCCCTGCCATTATGGTAAAGGATGAGGCCGGTAACGAAGCCCCTCTGGTAGACAAGCGCGGACGCTTTGTAAAAGAAGTGAACGATGAAGTATTTGGCCTTGGCGGCGAATATGTAAAAGAAGATTACCTCAGCGAAACTGAAAAAACAGAAGAGCTTTCCAGGCAGCAAACCCTGGTCGGAAAGGGAATCGTTTCCAAGCTGGATAAATACATGAATGTAGACGAGCGGATCGCTCTGAAACTGAAACTGGAAAACAAAGCCTTTAAAGTAGAAAAGTACGAGCACACCTATCCGCATTGCTGGAGAACGGACAAGCCGGTATTGTATTACCCGCTTGACTCCTGGTTTATCCGCACCACTGCTGTCAAAGGAAGACTTTCCGAATTAAATAAAACGATCAACTGGAAACCGGAATCTACCGGGAGCGGTCGTTTTGGCAACTGGCTGGACAACCTGGTAGACTGGAACCTGTCGCGCTCAAGGTATTGGGGAACTCCGCTTCCCATCTGGCGTACCGAAGACGGCAGCGAAGAAAAATGCATCGGCTCGCAGAAAGAACTGAGCGAAGAGATTGAAAAAGCCAATAAGGCATTGGGTAAAAACCAGCCTGCAAAACTAGAAGATCTGCATCGCCCTTATGTAGACAATGTGATTCTTGTATCCGATTCGGGAAAACCAATGCAACGGGAGACGGATCTTATTGACGTATGGTTCGACTCGGGAGCAATGCCTTATGCACAGTGGCATTATCCTTTTGAAAACAAAGATATTTTTGAGAAAAGCTATCCGGCTGATTTTATTTCCGAAGGCGTGGACCAGACCCGGGGATGGTTCTTTACCCTGCATGCGATAGCAGGAATGCTGTTTGATAAAGTAGCATTTAAGAATGTAGTCTCTACAGGACTTGTACTGGACAAGAACGGGGAGAAAATGTCGAAGCGGAAAGGCAATGTGATCAATCCGTTTGAAACGATCTCCAAATACGGTCCCGATGCTACCCGTTGGTATATGATCGGGAATGCTCCTCCATGGGACAATCTTAAATTTAACCTGGAAGGAGTAGGAGAAGTGCAGCGAAGATTCTTCGGTACGCTCTACAATACCTATGCGTTTTTCGCATTGTATGCAAACCTGGATCATTTCAGTTTTGCAGAAGCAGAAGTGCCGCTGGCGAAACGTACCGAAAGCGATCGCTGGATCATCTCTAAGTTAAATTCCCTGATCCGCCTGGTAGACGAGGCCTATGCCGATTATGAGCCAACCAAAGCCGTGCGAGCCATTGAAGATTTTGTATGCGACGATCTGAGCAACTGGTATGTACGCCTGAACAGGAAACGTTTCTGGAAAGGGGAATACAACGAAGACAAGATTGCGGCCTATCAGACCTTGTACACATGTCTGGAAACAGTAGCCAAACTTTCGTCTCCCGTAGCACCGTTCCTGACCGAGCAGCTATTCCTCGACCTGAACAACACCAGTGGGAAAGAGAACGTGGTTTCTGTACACTTGTCCGATTTTCCTAAAACAAATACTGCTGCGATCGATACTGATCTGGAAGAAAAAATGGCGCTTGCCCAGAAGATTTCTTCGCTGATCCATTCCCTGAGAAAAGCACATAGCATCAAAGTACGTCAACCGCTATCCAGAGTATTGATCCCTGTCTTAAGTGAGAAGACAAGGAAACAGATTCAGGATGTGGAAGACCTGATCCTCTCGGAAGTAAATATCAAGAAGGTGGAGTACATCGACGATGCTTCGGACGTATTGGTCAAAAAGATCAAGCCGAACTTTAAGAAGCTTGGAAAAGAATTTGGTCCGAAACTGAAAGAGGTAGGGGCTATTATTTCTGCTTTCACGAAGGAAGATATCCGCCGGATAGAGAAAGAAAATACTTATCCTGTAAAACTTTCTGATGGCACAGAGGCTACACTTACACTGGAAGACGTGGAGATCTCTTCGGAGGATATTCCTGGCTGGCTGGTAGCGACCGAAGGAGGAGTTACTGTTGCATTGGATATTACCATTAATGAGGAACTGAAAAAAGAAGGAATTGCACGGGATATGGTAAACCGGGTACAGAATCTTCGTAAGGACATGGGACTGGATGTGATGGATAAAATAAAGATCACTGTACAGAAAAAGAATGAGCTGATTGATGCAGCTCTTACGGCGAATAAGGAATATATCTGTAGTGAAACACAGGCGTTGAGCCTTACACTTTCGGATACCGTTTCGGATGGCCGGACAATTGATATGGACGAATTTGAACTAATGCTTAAAATAGAGTTATAAACAGATTGGAAAAAGTTGCTCCCGGGCTTCTTTTTTAACCCTCAAAAAATGAAATACACAAAATATTATCTTTTGACCCTTGGAGTCATTCTGGTAGATCAGATCATAAAGTTGACCATTTACAAATATTTCGCCTACGAAGGAGATGAGATCCGGATCTTTGGAGACTGGTTTAAGC
>CAYTGJ010000070.1:0-18254 GCA_964437245.1 uncultured Chitinophagaceae bacterium | reverse complement strand
AGCTGCATTATATCACAAACCCTGGAATGGCCGGAGGAATAGAATTTGGCGGCAAATACGGGAAGATATTCCTGAGTGTGTTCCGGTTGTTTGCCATGATCGGGATCAGTTATTACCTCTATGTGATGGCCAGGAAAAAAATGCATCCAGGGCTTTTATGGTGTGTAGCTGCCATTTTGGGTGGGGCGATCGGAAATGTGGTTGATAGTACTTTTTATGGAAAATTTCTAGGTCTCGTGACCAACGATGCGCTTACACCATGGTTTCACGGAAGAGTGATCGATATGTTTTATGTAGATATCTGTGATTGCTATATCCCTGAATGGGTGCCTGTGATAGGAGGTACTTATTATCCTTTATGGCCTATTTTTAACTTTGCAGACGCTTCAATCTTTGTTAGTGTTGCGATTATTCTTATATTTCAGAAAAGATTCTTTGCTGAAAAGCAGCAAATAGCTTCTGAGAGTTAACTTTTTGAGACTATAAGATCAGAAGCATTATACAGTTTTAAGGACGTGAGCTGGGATTTGTATGATGACAAGAACGATAGTTTATACCGCCATTATGGGGGGGTATGACCTCCTGCCTGAAGTAACGAACAAAGAAGAGATAGAATATTACTGTTTTACAGATTCTATACCTGAGGATACGAACGGCTGGACCTGTATTTATGTAGCCCCTTTCTTTAAAGATAATAAGCTAAATGTCAATTATCTGAAGACAAACGCGCACCTGCTTTTCCCCTGGGATTCAGTAGTGGTCTGGGTAGATTCGAACCTGGATAAAGTAGAACTGACAAAATCTAATATTCTTACTTTAGTACAGGATCAACTGGTTGCAACATTATTCCATCGATATCGGCAGACGGTTTTTGGTGAAATTGCTGTGGTGGCGGAATATAACCTGGACAATAGGAACAAATTGTCTAAATGGGAATTAGAGCTGAAGTCAATGGAGTACCCCGATGACGATAAGCTATCAGAGTTGAGTTTTCTTATCAGAGATATTCGTAGCCCGGAAGTAAGACGGTTTAACGAAACATGGTGGCGCTTTCTTATAAATGGTTCAAGAAGGGACCAGCTTTCGTTCAATCCGGCATTGTGGTATCATAATATGTCGTGGAAGGCTATAAAAGCGGATAATAACTCGGTAGGAGAATCTGAATTTGAATTCTCTTTCGGTGGGCACTCCAATCCTTCTAAAAGAATGGTTCCCGGCAATGCCTCCTCCTTTAATCCTGAAGATTTCACTCCTTTTTGTTGGACAGAATTTCACCCTTCCATAAATAAGAGAGGGAAATCACAATATCACCATCTTTATCAGCAGGAATTCTGGACAAAGGAGACCTTATATCATCTTCGTATGCTTAATCACATGCTTGAAAGGCATACGATAAAGGCGAATGAAAACTACTGTTTTATTGAAAAAACAAATATTGGTGAATATTCTGTTCCGGATATTCGATATGGTTGGAAGAGAGAATATTTTAGGAAATCGATACTCCCTTCTAAATGGGGATTGGAAATAGGATTTCGGCAGGGGCATAGTGCGGCGATAGCACTTGGATATAATCCTAATCTAAAGATTGTGGCCATTGAAGAGCAACCGGATGCGGCTACTTATGCATGTGCGGAGGTTCTCACGGGGATATATCGGACCCGGCTGGAGATTTACTATGGGAATACAGGAGCAGTGATGGGAGACCTTCTTCAGACAGCGATGTTGGAAAAAGTTGAGTTTGTGCATTATAATGTTCCTCCGGAATATAACAAAGAAGAGTTTTGGGGGTTTCTGGAATGGTATCTTTGTAAGGCAACATTGGGTTGCCGGTTGATCATTTCTGATATGCTTCCGGAAATTAATTCTGTACTAGGGATTGTATATTCTCTGGCAGTAATTGATTATATAGATCCTGGAATTCCTTTCATGGGAGAGGTCAGGCAGATGATTAAAATTGTTCATTTGGAATCTGAGCAGTTTAATGAGATGAAATCCTGGCATATTTCGGGGAATGATGCCGAGGTAGAGAAGAGCAACACGCGTACAAATAATGTTGCCTATGAGAAGATTAACAAAACACTCTTGGTGGAAAACAACAATCTGAGACAGGCAAATCATGGGTTGAAACAGGAAATAGAGTATTTTAAAAATCTCATGGTACAGTTTGAAAGACCCTCCATCTTTTTTTACAGAAAGACCAAAGCTTATCTTAAACGTATTTTGAAAAAGATATTTTTTTAGCGGGATCGGCCTAAAATAAATCGACAATGGACCTGCCATTCAAAGCCATTGTAAGAGGATACAATTATACAGTTGTACCCAACTCGTGGAGAAACCGAAAGCATGGAGAATCTAAGTTAAAGATCCGGGAAATGGGCAGTCGTTATTTTTTCATCATGATGTATTGTCTGATCGAAAAATTCTTTTCCCGTGGAGATTTTAAGAAAAAATGGGATAACTGATTTTGCAAAACCCGCACAGTCTAAAGATATTCCTTTATCATAGCAGAATATTCCGGATAATTCAGTTGGAGGGTTTCTTTGACGGCTTTTTGTTGATCCCTTATGAGGTGTGCTGAATTTGTAAAAATGGCTTTTTTGATAAAAGGGCTGAGTTTTTGTTTAAGGAGTAAATCACAGTACCAGATCGTAAGGTTTTTCTTTGCATCTATCCCAGGATTATTTTTCTCCAGTAGAGTATTGTCTACCCAAGCATTTAAAGTCACCCCTTTGTTCAGTGCAAAAGTAGAGATTCCTATTTCATAGTCATAAATGATCTTGTCTTTGTTTTCCAAATATTGGACTCTCTTTATAAACTCTGTTAAAAAAACACTACCGAACAATTTTGCCGGAATATAAAGAAAGTATGATTGTAAATGTGGAGTGATTTCATAATTGAGTGTAATTCCCGATAGGCTGTTTTTCCCTTCAAAATCTGCGAGAATTTTTTCGAGACTGAATAAAGGACCAAAACAACTGTCGTTGACCAACAGCAAACCGTTGGCATGTTTGAGTAATTCCGCATGTCTGTCGAAGGCCATTCTCCATGAACCGAAATCCAGTCCTATATTTTTACGCAAGAGTATGCGGAAACAATACGGTTTGATTTTACTGATAGAATTTTCATCCAAAAACGGAGATGTGCTTATGAAAATAATAAGGCCATTATTGACCTGAAGTTCTTTAAGATAATGTACTACATAGTCATGAACCCTACCCTGGGGATCGAAGTGGGAAAAAAAGACGACCCTGTATGGATTGGAGGATATAACATCTTCCCCTTTCCACTCTTTAATAAAATAAGACCTGGAAAGAAATTTAGTGTGTAAATGTTTAATTAGTAATTTCATTTTTACTTGTTGAATTTCCCCACCCCAATTCATGACGGAGGATCCTGGAAATTTCCCCCGTTACATGTTCCATACTATATCCGAGATCTTCTGTACTGTATACAGAGCCATTAATTCGGCTTTCTGCATCATCAAGTCTGTGCCAGTTTTTGCTGATAGCATTAGCAATGGCTCTTGGATTGGCATATGTATTTATAAAATTAGGGCTGAGATTAATACATTTATTTTCATATGTGTTGGTGACTACCAACATCCCCGATGCGGTCATGTCAAACGGAGGGTAACTTGGGTGTGGTGATAACATGAGTGAAACTCCTAAGTCGGATTGCCGTAGTAATTCTGCATATTGGTCCATCGTGAGTTTGCCTACACTTCTCATCTCGATGTCATTGCCTAGATCCACTGGAATATGTGCTTCCCCGGCACTTAAAATCTCTACATGATCCCGTGTCACATTATCTTGTCGAATCCAGAATCGGAGAGCAGTTATTGCGGTGCGGAAAAGATTTCGGCTAGTATTAGGGCGCCCATATACTAGTATTCTTTTTTTCTTTCGTTGTTTTATGTCTTCAGGAGATGGTGGTGTATACCTTGACCATTCTATTTCAGGTTGTAAAATCAAGTTTTTATTGATTGTAGAATGATTGTGATGGTTAAAATATTCAGCCAGTAGGCTGGTATTATATATTCCTTCATAGTTCATCCGATAGGTCGATTCCACCAATGCATAGTCATCTGACCAGTTGTAAAACCCTGATTCATAGTCTTGTATTAGGTATAAGAATCGTTTATTCAGAAAAGAATATTGGTTAATGGTGTTTTCTATTTTATAGGCCGTTGGCCAGAACGTTGCAACAAAAATATCAAGAGATGAGACTTCTGCGCATATCTTTTTATTTGAAGAGCCATCTGTCAAATAAATTTTATTCATTTCTTCATCAGTCACCATAAATCGTTTCTTCAGAAGTTCTTCCATCGTTTCAAATTCTTTTTTGGAGACTGAAAAGTCAGAGCTGATGAACCTTACTCTTTTCCCGTGCCTGACAAGGCAGATCCCCATACGTATGGCAGTAGAAATACCTCCAAATATGTGCTGAGGTTTGAAATTAGGCAATAAGATGTTTATGGCTGGTTCTTCATGGGATACGACTTTTAAAGAAAGAAAATCTTCCAGAATTTCTTCCAGACCTAACTCATGTTGATAATATTTTGCTTCTTTGTAAATATTTACATTTTTTTTAAATACTGGTGAAAGAGCATTCTTAACCTGATGCCTGAAATCCCTTTTGAAAAATTGTCTTAATATTCTCAGAATAATCATCATCTGTTTAAATGGCCAATACATTTTTTTTATCAGAAAAATAATGTAATCCTGGCCTTTCCCGATGACTACTTTCAAGCCGATCAGTGTGTCAGGCTTTCCTTTGCCTATCATCCTCAAGGAATGAAGAAACATTGAAAAGTTAACAGGAGTATTTTTTACCCATTTGGCCACTTTTGTTTTGGTATGGTCATCTCCTCCTTTTTTGCGAAGTGAACCCACAAAATCTTGAATGATTTTTTTTCGTATACGCCATTCATCTATTGATCTCAGTTGAGAGATTTTTTGTCTCCAAGTAAGTTGCGTCGCTCCCACTACGTTGTTCTGATGCTGTCTGTATGCTACGAGTGGCTCTTTTATTACTTTGATTTGGCCTCGAATGCTTGCATGCATAGCCGTCCATAGGTCGTGATGATATAATGGTGTCCTGCCAAGATCTGGGAAAGGAAGCATTGACTGTAATAACTCGTAACGAAAGCATGTAGTACAACCTGTGATAGCATTTTTAATGACCAATTGTTCTAATGAAAAATCTGACAAGTCTCTGTTTTCAAAATCAAAGCATGATGAGTGAATGATCTGATCATTTTTATCTATCATACTCATATCGGAGTGTACTAGCATAATAGATGGATCTGTCTCAAAAGCTCTGATAGAAGATTCCATTTTGTTTTTCCCCCAAATATCGTCCTGATCAGAATAAAAGATAAAGTCTGCTGTATTATCCATAATTGCGTTGAGTCCTGCTTCAAAATTATGGAATACCCCCTGTCTTTTCTCATTCTTCCTGAAAGTAAATCTAGTATCCCCTTTTATTATTTGAAGGATACCGTCAACTGTTTCTTGTTTACTGCCATCATCAGTGATAATACATAGCCAGTTAGTATAACTTTGTTCGGAAATGGATGTAATTTGTTTTTTAAAAAAAACAAGATCCGGGTTATATGTTGCGAGAATTATGTACGCCTTATAATTAATCATTTAAATGCCCTTATATTTATTCAATAAAATCAAATTTCTTTGCCTAAACCAAGGCAAGGAATTGTAAAATTGTTTATGCGATTTTGTACTTTTTTTATTCTTTAAAATAAATTTTGATGAGTTTAGGTTTTACAAACCGCTCTGTTTCCCGTTGAAAATATTAGAGAGATCACAATAATAATAAAAAATAATGATAATGTTGATATTATAATGAATAAGAGCTTAATGTTTTATGATAAATAAATCCCTCCACCATCTATGTATTAAAAGGTATTGAAAAAGGAAATACCTTTTAATACAATTGGATTACTCCAATATATGGACTTGTTTTATTTTATTAACCAAAAACAAAATCCATGCCGCTTATTACAGAGATTTATGAAAACAGCTATGTCGTACAGAAACGTCGTATGCCTGTAACTCTTCCAATCAATTTATAATATTTTACTATAGCAGAAAACATTGCTCTGATGGAGTGTTTTTCAGGAATGATTTCCATTTTCGTGTAAACGCAGTATGTTCCTTTCTGTATTGCAGATATTTTTCCCCTGTTGAGTGTGATGATCCTCTACTGACAGACTCATAATGGTATAGTTCAACATGAGGGATATATACATTGTGGTGTCCACTCTCTATAGCTTTGAAGCAAAAATCAATATCGTTGTACTCGACTGCATATTGCTCGTCAAATTTTCCAAGAGCATAAAAAAGATCTTTCCTTACCATTATACAAGCACCTGTAAGAGCCGGATAATTATTGATTGAATTGATATATTTATTATAAAGATCTTTGTGATCTCCTGCAAATAAATGTTTTGCGATACCGTTTTCGTCAAAAATTATTCCTGCGTGTTGAATTGTATTGTCTGGGAAAAGAAGTTTTACCCCTACTA
Organism: uncultured Chitinophagaceae bacterium; assembly: GCA_964437245.1. Classification (GTDB taxonomy): domain Bacteria; phylum Bacteroidota; class Bacteroidia; order Cytophagales; family Cytophagaceae; genus JANYCO01. The sequence continues at coordinate 11,710 of CAYTGJ010000070.1, read as the reverse complement.
CTCCCGTTGTTTTTCTTTGAGCTTGTTCTATCATCCCTTCCATCCAGTCTGGAGTTATTACTTTCGTGTCATTGTTTAATAATAACAAGTAATCTCCCGTGGCTTTTGAAGCGCCATAATTTATGAGTGCAGAAAAGTTAAATGGGATATTGTACTGATGATAAAAAAATACCGTAGGATGGTTTTTTTTATATTCTTCTATTAATTTAAAGAAGGCCGGTTCGCTGCTTCCGTTATCGACTAAAATGATTTCAAAATTAGGGTAGGTAGATTTTTTGAGGATAGAATCTATACATTGTTTGATCAGCGAAGTCTTGTCTTTAGTTGGTATGATAATGCTTATTTTCTTATATTCTGTAATCTTATAACGAATGGTGTAAAACCCCAACATGTCTCCGGTGTGCATAATCACTTCTCCTGGTTCTTCTCGTCTTAAAAGAGCTTCTTTTATTGCTTGTTGACCCGCAATATAGGCATAGGGCTTGGAGTAAGTGTTTTGGGCTACGGACTCTTCGTGCATTCGCCAATGGTAAAGTATTTTAGGAATGTGGTACACACATTTTGCCTTTTCAATAAATCGGAGATAAATGTCGTAATCCTGGCTGCCTTCTAGCCCCTTTTTGAATCCTCCGATATCTTTGAGAATAGAACTTCTCATGACAGCGATATGTCCAAGATAATTTCTTGACAAAAGGTTGTCAGGATTCCAATCAGGTTTAAAATGAGGTTGCATGAAATTCCCATCCCCATCTGTCTTATCTTCATCCGAATATATGAAGTCTATTTCTGGGCGATCATTTAGGGCTTTGACCACTTGATAAAGAGCATCTTTTGTAAGGAGATCATCGTGGTCAAGTAACGCACAGTATTCACCTGTAGAAATGGTAAGTGCAGAATTGGTAGTTTCAGAAATATGTTTATTCTCTTCTTGGAAGACAATTTTAATTCTAGGATCAGAGTCAAAATATTCCTGGAGAATATTTTTTGTTGCTTCTTTACTTGAATGATCATCAACCAAACACAATTCCCAATGTGGATATATTTGTCGAACTACAGATTCAATAGTTTCCCGGAGATATAATGGATTTGTATTATAAACCGGGACAAGAATGCTAATTACAGGATTGTAATGAAACGTAGTCAGGTCTTTACTAAAAAACATGAAATCGGTTTCTGTGGGCATGTTTTTTTTGAACCATTCATTATAAGCGAGCTGTTTTTTTTTATTCTCAAGATCATTATTTATAACAATAGAGAAAAAATGACTGCAGAATTTCTTGATTAATTTTATTCCACTTTTAGAGAAAAAAAAACGTATGGTATTTAAAAATCCTTTATTATTATCCTTGTTTTGACCATGTATAGAAACAAAAATCACTTTTGCCTTAGTAATGATGTTTCGTATTTTCCACAGTCTGCTATTTTTTTTGATTTGGGTTTTATTTACCTCGATTGTCTTTGAGCTCATTCACATAATATCTATGTTATAATATATTAAACTGATCCAGGTATGATTCACCTACCTCTTTTACATTACCTATTTTTGTGATAACACCATCTTTTAACCAAGCCACTCTATCACACAGCCTTTTAATTTCGGTATAGTTATGTGAGACATAAATGATAGTTGTGCCATTTGCTCTCAGTTCATCTATTCTTTTCATACATTTATTCTGAAACCCCTGATCACCTACTGCTAATGCTTCGTCTACCGCTAAAATTTCAGGATTGGTAGCTACTACCATTGAAAAAGCCAGGCGGGCCATCATTCCGGAAGAATAACGTTTTACTTGCATCTTCACATCTTGTCCTAGCTCAGAAAATTCAATAATATCGGGAAGTGATGCTTTTATTTCTTTACGGCTTAAGCCCATCAGTGTACAGCAAAGCTTTATATTTTCTATCCCCGACATTTCTGGTTCCAAACCGGCACCCAAAGCCAGTAAGGGGGCAATCCTTCCATTTATAAGAACTGATCCATGATCTGGAGTAATGATCCCTGCTAAAGTCCGGAGTAATGTACTTTTCCCCGATCCGTTTTTACCGAGTAATCCAAAGCATTCTCCTTTATAGATTTCTATATCTACCCCTCTTAAAATAGTTTTTTTCTCAAACATTCCATCTCTTCCCAAAGACAGTAAATACTGTTTAATAGAATTCAGCCCTTGTCTTTGAACTAAAAAACTCACTTCAAGCCCTACTGCTTTAATCGCTATTTCTTTCCCTGGTACACTCATAAGTGGTTAGAAGTTAGATATAAATCCTTTTCGGAGCCTATTGTAGACAATGAGACTAATAATGAAAAAAGAAAAGGTAATTAATGATGTAGTAAGAAAACGATAAGGGATGTCCTGCCACATTTCCTGATATAAATTTTCAAACTGACTTCTGTATAATATGGATCGGATCAATTCCATGAAATGTGCGAAGGGATTTAAATCCATAAACAACCCCATGCCTGGGGGAGCAGCATACACCACTGGTGTAGCATAAAACAAGGCAGGTGTAATTGTTGTCCAGAACATTTCAACGTCTCTGAAATAGACGTTAAAACAGGATAAGATCATGGAGATTGAAAAAGTAAAAATAACAAATAATATCAACGTTGGGATGATCAGTAAAGTGATAAAATCCGGCCTAAATCCAAAATAAATCATTAATCCGATGAAGGGGATTAGTGTCAATAAAAAATTGATCAGGTTGGACATCAATGCCGCAAGGGGAAAAATCACCGGAGGGATATTAACAGATTTAAGAATTCCGCCGCTCTCAACGATCTTATTTAACATCTGATTAGAGGAAGAAGCGAAGAAGTTCCAGAATATTAGCCCCGAGAGAACATACAAAGGATAATTCTCTATACTGTTTATAACCTGACTAAAAACAAAAATAAAGATGGATAACATGAACAAAGGATTGATCAGGGTCCATAAAAAGCCAAGCATAGAATTCTTGTAACGGACTTTCAGGTTTTTTATCGCTACTACATTTACGGTTTCGTAATATGTTCTCAGACGTGAATTATAATAATTTATACCTTTTATATTACTCATTTTGGCCTTTCAATTGTTGTAAAGATAGAAATAAGTTTTTAATTATTTATATTTGAAAAATTGAACAGCAGAATGAATAGACCCAAAAGAGCAGCGATCTTTCTCGCTTTGATAGTGTTATGTCTGTCTTATACAGCCGGAGCACAAAGCCCGCTTGGCATCCTTCCTGAAAGAGAGTATTCCGGTTTTTTTGACTCCTATTATTATCGTGGCCCTTTGTCTTTTACAGGGGGAGCGGGAATAAGCATGCACATGGGCGATCTTTCCAATGGCTTTTACAGTTCACCCGGTTTTGCCTTTAATGTAGGAGCCAATTATAAAGTCTGGCCGAGAACTATGTTCGGAGTTGAATTTCAGCATTTTTCACTTTCCGGAAAATCCAACGATTCGATCCCCCTCACATTTGCCGGGATCAACTGGGGAATTAATTTCTATGGCCGTCTTTACCTCGTAGAAGACATCATCCGTAAAGCTGCCGACCGGAGAACGAATAAAAAAGTAAAACCTTATATTACCGCAGGTGTTGGATTTGTCAGATACAATGTAACGGGATTGGTGGTGCCGGCAAGCGGCATTACTCCGGCATTTCCTGCCGGTTTGGGTATAGAGTGTAAGATCAGTCCTAAACTTCAGATCATTCCGGAATACACACATACCTTTACCTTTAACGATCGCCTCGATGGAGTGGTCTTAGGAAAAGGAAAAGACGGCTATGGAATGCTGACCCTGAAAGTACAGTACAGCCCTTTTGCCCCGAAGAGAAAAAAGAAATTGAAAACAGCGCCGGCAGAACCTAATCAAAACCGGGAAGAGCACCAGGAATGGAGAAAAAAGAAAGACCCTCCTAAGCCGGTAGAAGAGCCTCTGCCAGGAGAAGGTGAAGAAGAGATTAATACCGGAGAAGAAGAGAACTCTGAAGAAGAAACACCTGCAGAAGACGAATAAGCAGAGATGTAAAACAAGACATAAAAAAGGGGGATGACAATTTTGTCATCCCCCTTTTTTATGTTTATGATACGTCACAAGGAGTTTTCAGAACGTAAACAGGGATTACAGAAAAACAATGTCTTCTACAACTGTTTCAGAAAAATCCTTGTTGAGCAGTTCGATCATTTTTGATTTGGACATCGCCAGTTCCTGGCGTAAAGGCGCCGAGTTGAGCGTAACGTATAGTTTCTTGTATTTAAACTTCAGATCGGTTGTACGTGCGGCAATTGGTTTTCCCATAATCTTTTCCCACGACTCGATCACCTTCGTCTCGTTGACTTTCCCGCTTATTTTATAGGCTTTTAACATGTCATCAATAGCCTCTTTAAGAGGGGAAATTTCCGATCTTCTTTTATTGAAATAATTTTTCTTCATGAAGGTTGTCTTTCGGTCGTAATACTGCCGTTTTCAATATGAAAGATACGTATTTCCGCAGGGATATGCTCAAATATTTTTTCCGTTCGTTCAGGCCTGGCGTCTGTGATGAACAGCTGGCCAAAAGCATCCTGGGCCACCATTTCCATGAGCTTACTGATCCTTTTGTCGTCCAGTTTGTCGAAGATATCATCCAGCAGCAAAATAGGTTTGAGCTGTTTTTGTGTTTTTATAATATCAAAATGAGCCAGTTTCAGAGCGATCACAAAAGATTTTTGCTGGCCTTGCGAACCATAATGTTTTACACCGTATTCGTTAAGGGTAAATCCGTAATCGTCTTTGTGAATCCCTATACCAGTGCGCTGGAGCTGGATGTCTTTTGGGAGACTGCTCAGAAACTTTTGTTCAAACTCCGGAGCATGAAGCTGGGATTCATAGGCCAGGCCAGGTTCTTCCTTTTCTTCCGAAAGATTAAGATAATGCGTTTTGAAAACGGGAGTATATTCTTCTATAAAACGTTGCCGTTTTTGGTAAATGATCCGCGCAGATTTTAGTAACGGATAATCGTAAGAGTCAATCAGTTCTTTATCAATTGTATTCCTTTCTGAAAACTGTTTCAAAAGGCTGTTCCGTTGTTTAAGCAGATTATTATAGCGGATAAGTTCTGTCAGGTATGCGCTGTCCAGTTGTGAGATGATGGAGTCGAAGAATTTTCTTCTGCCTTCACTTCCCTCCCGGATCACATCTGTATCATAAGGAGTTACGAGTACTACGGGAAAAGCGCCTATATGTTCGCTGAGTTTCTCATAAGGTGATTTGTCCAGCCGGAAGGTTTTTCTGGTTCCTGCCAGATCGTATTGAACCGCATAGCTGGTTCCGTTCTTATAAAAGTGTCCCAGAATGGAGAAGAAATTCTCATGGTGGCGTACAGATTGTCCTTCGCTTGCACTGAAGGCACTTTTAGTCAGGGAAAGACAATGGATGGAATCCAGAAGGTTGGTTTTGCCGGCGCCGTTATGGCCTGTAAAAATGTTAATTTGCGAAGAAAAGCTTAGATCTGTTTCTGCATAATTTTTAAAATTTATTAAATTTATCTTTTTTATGTACATTAGATAAAATTACTTATTTTTGATTTCTTTTTATAGTAATAAATAACATGGCGAGCGTGAAAGAAACACCAAAGGCAAAAGTAAATGCCAACTCTAAATTTAGCAAAGAAACCTATCTTTTCTGGTACGAGAAGATGGTACTGGTCAGAAAATTTGAAGAAAAGTCCGGACAGTTGTACGGACAGCAGAAGATCAAAGGCTTTTGCCACCTTTATATCGGTCAGGAAGCATGTGCTGCAGGTGCTGCCTCGGCGCTTACCAAGGATGATAAATGGCTTACCTCTTACCGTGACCACGGTTTCCCGCTGGTATTAGGCACTTCTGCCAATGGAATCATGGCAGAGCTTTTCGGTAAAATTACCGGCGTGTCAAAAGGAAAAGGTGGTTCTATGCACATTTTCGATAAAGAAGTTAACTTCATCGGAGGTCATGGGATTGTCGGAGGACAAATTCCTCTGGGAGCCGGACTTGCCTTTGCTGAAAAATTCAATAAAACAAAAAACCTTTGCATCTGTTTCATGGGCGATGGTGCCGTACGTCAGGGAGCTTTTCACGAAGCACTGAACATGGCCATGACCTGGAAACTGCCGGTGATCTTTGTCATTGAGAACAACGGATATGCCATGGGAACTTCCGTAAAAAGAACGTCCAATGTGACTGAACTGTACACCCTTGGAGAGGCATACGATATTCCTTCCGAGCCGGTAGACGGGATGAGCTGTGAAGCAGTGCACCTGGCAGTAGAGAAAGCCGCAGAAAGAGCCAGAAAAGGAGATGGTCCTACCTTGCTTGAATTCAGAACCTATCGTTATAAAGGACACTCCATGTCTGACCCGGCGAAATACAGAACCAAAGAAGAGCTGGAAGAATACAAAGCAAAAGATCCGATCGAGCAGGTAAGAGCGGTTATCCTGGCAAACAAATATGCTTCAGAAGCAGAATTAGAGGCGATTGACAAAAAGATCAAAGAAGAAGTAGAGGCTTCCGTGAAATTTGCAGAAGAGTCTCCGTATCCATCTGCCGATGAGGCTTTTAAAGATGTATATGTTCAAGCCGACTATCCATACATAAACGAATAATAGAGCACAAGGTCTTTAAGGATTGTATTGAAAATCAAAATGATAAAAAGAAAAACAATCCTTAAAGACCTAAATATTAAAATCCTTTTATTCCCCGTTTTATTTTTTATATCTTTGCTCCCCTAATAATAATTAAAATGGCAAAAACGAAAGAGAACAAGACCGCCGAGTTGCTCGACGAACCTGTTCAAAAAACAAAAGAATCAACTTCCGGCCCTTCAGCAAATTTTGATGTAGACAGCTTTTTTGAAAAAAACAAAAAAGTAATATATGGAGTATTCGGTGCGATCCTTCTGATCGTAATCGGATATATCGGTTATAACTATTATAGTACTAACCAGAATGCTGAAGCGCAGAAAGAAATGTTTGCCGCCGTTAATTATTTTGAACGCGATTCCCTGGATCTGGCTCTGAACGGAGACAAAGTAAACCGTGGATTCCTGGATATTTCTTCAGAATATAGCCTGTCAAAAGGAGCGAACCTTTCTAATTATTATATTGGAGCGATTTACCTGAAGCAGGGAAAATTTGAAGAGGCGATTGAATACCTGAAAAAATTCAGCGCATCCGATCTGCTGGTTCAAGCCAGAGCATATGCCCTGACAGGAGATGCCTACATGGAACTGAAAGATTTCAGCAATGCGATCTCTTATTACAAAAAAGCTTCCGGTCATGAGCCTAATGAATATTTCACGCCACGTTACCTGATGAAATTAGGTGTTGCCTACGAAGCCAATGGTGATTACAAAGGAGCTGCTTCTGCGTACGGTACCATCGTAGATGAATACACCAAGGCTCAGGAATATAATGAGGCGCGTAAACAGAAAGCAAGAGTAGAAGAGCTCGCTCAGCAATAAAGTATAACAATACAGATACAAAAAGGGCTGAGCAATCAGCCCTTTTTTATTGAAGTCCTGCCAGGGTTCGTTTGTAATCCTGAGCAAAAATGTATAACTAGAAAAAAAGTAGAATAGTAAACCGATCGTATCCCTTGGCAAGTTCATTAAAAAATCTTAGCGCATATTCAGAGAAAAATATTGCAGACATCAGTACTAAAAAATTTGCCATTGTACTGGCGGAATGGAACAGTGAAGTAACGGAGGCGTTGTACGCAGGAGCGTTGGATACGCTTTTAAAAAATGGCGCAAAAAAAGAAAATATAATCCGGAAGACGGTTCCCGGTAGCTTTGAGCTTACCTTGGGGGCACAGTGGATGGCCCGTGAGGAAGAGATCGATGCTGTTATTTGCCTTGGCTGCGTGATCCAGGGAGATACCCGTCATTTTGATTTTATCTGTCAGGCCGTAGCAGCAGGAATTACTGAAGTGAATCTGAAATACAATAAACCGGTGATCTTCGGAGTTCTTACACCGGATACACAGGAACAGGCGCTTGACAGAGCCGGAGGGAAACATGGCAATAAAGGAGACGAAGCGGCCATCACCGCAATCAAAATGTTAGGATTCTAAAAGGGTTGTATGGCTGCTGTTATTACATTTCAATCGGAAGATATAAAGTTTGTCCTGAAAGAAAAGCTCCTCCACAAAACATGGCTCAAAAAAATAGCCGCCGGAGAAAAGTATTCAATTCTGGAGCTCAACTATATTTTTTGTTCTGACGAATACCTGCATAAGGTAAACATGGAGTATCTCGATCATGATACTTATACAGACATCATTACGTTCGACAATTCCGAAGATAAAGAGGCAAAAACTATTGAAGGAGATATTTTCATCAGTATAGACCGCGTAAAGGAGAATGCCGCTAACTATAAGGTCAACCCTGATGACGAGCTGCATAGGGTAATGGCGCATGGGCTCCTCCATCTGCTGGGGTATAAAGATAAATCTTCAAAAGACAGTACCCTGATGCGGGAGAAAGAAGAAGAGGCTATTGAAGCCTTTCGTCGTCTCACTATCAAATAAAAAAATATACTAAAGACACGAATACGTAACGTTTGAAGTATTGGTCAGACCGGAAGCGTTCTGCAGAAACATATGGGAGCTAAAATAAAGCAATCCCGATTTGTATTTTAACAGGATGCTCGCTACTTTTGACAAAATAGATTGCATTATAATTAGACAGATCCTGATTTTTTTCAGGAATTTTTATCGAGGATGAACATACATTATTTTCAGCACGTACCTTTCGAAGGACTTGGATCTATAGAAAACTGGGCCAGAAAACCGGAACACAAGGTGACGGCTACCCGTTTCTATGAAGATCATAAGTTGCCTTTTATTGATATTTGCGACATGCTGGTCGTGATGGGTGGCCCTATGAGCGTCCATGATGAAGATAAGTATGAATGGCTTACGGAAGAGAAAAAATTTATTGAAAAGGCGATCGTAAGAGGTAAAAAAGTAGTGGGAATCTGTCTGGGTGCCCAGCTTATAGCCGAAGTACTAGGCTCAAGAGTGTATAAGAATACGGAAAAAGAAATAGGATGGATGCCTGTACACCTTACCCCGGAAGGTAAAAAATCCCCCCTTTTTTCCGACTTTACAGATGGTCAAACCGTTTTTCACTGGCATGGTGAAACGTTTGATCTGCCTAACAGTGCCATACAACTGGCCCGTACGGAAGCTTGTGAACAACAGGCCTTTTTATACGAAGGACATGTGCTGGGGCTTCAGTTTCACCTGGAAAGTACGGAAGAAACCGTAGCAGCCATGCTCCAGCATTGTTCGGAGGACCTTCAGCCCGGAGGGAAATTTGTACAGGGGACTGATCAATTGCTCAACGAAGACCATATTTACCGTTGTAATAAGCTGATGGAAAAAATACTGATGAAGCTTTAATGGCGCTTCCGGTGTCCTCTCATTTGCCTCCTTTTTTACTTTAAAGTTGTTTGAATACCTCTCCCGGCAGTGGCTTATAAAGCCCTTTGTTGAAAGGGTGTGGTTCATTGCAGTTTTTATCGTAGCCAAGCAGAAGAGAGGTTCATTGGGATAAGTGTTTTTACTGATAAAAGAGGGAAAATCTTACTTTTATTCAGTTGGTTCCCGATTGTTAAAAGCCGTTCCTGCCTCCCGTTTTTATGTAATAAAAATGATTCAAAATGAATATATCAGATGGTAACGGGATTGGATTTTTTGAAGCAGGAAGGTTTGGGCATGCATAGACACATTCTGTACGGCTTGGACTTTTCCCCCTTCATGTAAGTAATAAGGAGTTTTATAGATGCTTTTTGAAGAGAAATCTTTCATTCTTTCGCCTGTGCGCTACCTCGGGAATTGCAACCAGAGAAAAATCTATCCGTTAAGACTCATAGTTTTGCAGAATCAGCCTTGCAAACTAAAATAATAAACTACTTCACCATCTTTCTTTATCGTTTTTATGAAAATACCTTATTCCATTGTTAGAAAAGAGAATTACCATCAACTCCTTCTTGACAAACAAAAGCTTGAAAAAAACATTTCCGATGCAACGGGCTTTATCCAGGCTATTGAATTAGGAGAACTGGATTATCAGTCAGAGATCTTTAGTGAATCTGCCGAAACATCCTCTTTGTCGGCCGCATTGTTAAGCATGCGCAACCAGATGAAGACCATCGCAGAAAAAGAAGGCGAAAGAAACTGGGCTACCGAAGGACTTGCAAAGTTTGTAGAAATCCTACGGGCAAACAATGACAATATTGAAGAGCTTTACAATAATATTATTTCCAATCTTGTAAAGTACCTGAATGCCAACCAAGGGGGGTTGTTTGTGATCAACGACGACGACGAGAAAAATCCGGTGATCGAGCTGGTGTCTTGCTATGCATACAACAGGAAAAAATATCTTGAAAAAACCCTTCACTTCGGAGAAGGTCTTGTAGGCCAGTGTGTGCTGGAGAAAGACAAGATACACATGACCGAGATTCCGAAAGAATATGTGAACATCACTTCGGGACTCGGAGATGCTACCCCTTCCAGTCTGCTGATCGTACCGCTCAAAGTCAACGAAAAAGTATATGGAGTAGTCGAAATTGCCGCATTCAGAAGCTTTCAGCCTCATCAGATCGAGTTTATCGAAAGGCTGGGCGAAAGTATTGCGTCTACGATATCTAATGCCAAGGTTGGATTCAGAACGCAGCGGCTTTTGAAAGAATCTCAGATGAAAGAGGAGCAACTACGCTCACAGGAAGAAGAGATGCGCCAGAACATGGAGGAGCTGTCGGCTACACAGGAAGAAATGCAGCGTGTGTTGAAAGATGTGCAGGGGAAGGAAAATTATCTGAATGAATTATTGAATGCGTCGTCTGATTCGATTTTTACCATTGATAAAAATTATCAGATCATGAGTTTCAACAAAGCATTTGCGGCTGGCTTTGATGGAATGGGCCTTAAGATGGAAAAAGGATTTGAGATCCTCCAGTTGTTTGATGATAAAGATAAAACCAAGCATCGTGCTTACTATGACCGTGCTCTGGGGGGAGAAGCGTTTGATATCACAGATCATTCCTCGGTAAACAATATTGACGCTTATTACGCGATCAGTTATGCACCGTTGATGGATGAAAACGGGAGGGTAACGGCAGCGGCTGTTTTCGCCAAGGACGTGACTGAAATGGTACAGGCCAGAGCCAAAACAGAAAAGATGTATAGAGAAGCCCAGCAGCAGGCCGAGGAGCTTCGGGCACAGGAGGAAGAGATGCGTCAGAACATGGAAGAACTTCAGACGATCCAGGAAGAGCTGGCCCGTAAGAACAGTGAAGTAGAAGAAATCCGTGCGCAGGAAAAAGAAAGAGCCCAGAATCAGATAGAAGCTCAAAGGGCAGTGATGCAGAAAGCCATGGAGAAGTTTCGTAGTGCGGAGGTACTCCATCTTGAAAAAATAGCCGCTCTGGAAAAAGAGGTCGCCTCGCTGAAGGAAAGCCAGAAGGTGGCTTAATCCCAGGTAAAAAAGAGATTCTGTTCCTGAAGGGCCAGGGTTCCGACAGGCTGTAACTGGCTTGTCCCCTGATAAACCAGAGAAGTAGACAAATACAATTTTATTCCACGATGTATAATTTGCTAAAAGACCTGGTCTCCGGATCAGGTCTTTTGTTTTCTTCGCAGAAGATCCTTGCTTTTGTTTGTGTCCTCACCATATCCGTCAACTTAAGGATGTAACTATAATATTTA
>CAYTGJ010000069.1:18718-22624 GCA_964437245.1 uncultured Chitinophagaceae bacterium | reverse complement strand
CAACAGTCCCGCCGGTGATAGCGAAAGGACATCGGTAGGATCAGACATGCAATAGGTATCCTGGAGGTTATTAATTTTCTTGGCCGGGTTGGAAACAGTAAACGTCGCTACAACAGCACTGTTCTTACATCCCTGGGCATTGGTAATTTCATAGGTCACCCCAAAAGAACCCGCCCCGGAAACCTCCGGTGCAAAATAGGTTCCGGATACACCTGTTCCTGAAAAGACACCCCCTCCCGGACTCCCCACCAATATAACAGGAGAATCCTGAGTAGTATAATTAAAAGCAGTAGGAGAAGTCAGCGTAGGGACAGCCGGTAAGCTGAATATATCCATAGTAATAGTAGCAGATTGGGTAGCACATCCACCCGTATACCCTACTACATGAAAATTATCATCGTCCACCAGAGTATTCGGACCAAAATTCAAGGTGCTCGTAGCGCTTGGTGCTCCCTGGGAAACTCCATTTCTGAAAAACTGATATGTAGAAGCTCCATAAGCAGAAAACGTTACCGGGGCATCCACACAAATAGCATTATCAGGATCACTGCATGCCAGCGATACCACCGGAGAAGAAACGCTGAACAAAGTACCATGATTGTTCTGACCAGCTCCGTTGGCAAGTTGTACTGCATTTCCTCCTGCTCTCAGGATCGAACCAAAAGCCGGAGCTGTAGTAGCCCTTACCTGGATACCCGAAATGGAAATCTCATCCACTGCATCCGCCGTACCATCAGTAGAATATGTAATGGTAATCCTCGACGAAGAAGTGATGGCCACAGAAATAGCCGTAATATCTCCGGTAGGAACAGTGGCCGGTGCTACTGTCAGGGTAGCACCAGTATTGTATACAAAATTAGACGGCAGATCAATGTAATACGTCACATTGTTTTCATTGGCCGGAAAATCATTCGCAGCTGTTTCTCTGAGCACAATAGCCCCCAGAGTACTATAAGCAGAATTTCCGACACACAGGCCGGTCCCTCCGGTAGCAGGTGTCACCGCGACCTGGCCAAACAAAGAGCCTGACAACAACCAGCAGCAACTGATAAGAATACCTAGAACGTAATTTTTACTCATATGCATTTTATTATTATTCCTAATTCTATACAATACACCTTACCTATTTCTAATAAGCTGAAAAAACAGCCTACAGAAGGATGGGATTTTTTCATATGAAATTGATAAGGTTCTATTTGTTTTTGTTATCATCTAATCACCTCCTGAGTATACGAGGCCGATATGATTCAACTTAATCCCTGTTCTATGGTTGCGGAGAACATTACTAATGAAGGTTGAAAACCTGTAAGATCTTTTTCCGATGCAGCCATGATGATCCTTGAAGCTGCGGCTCACAGTTTCCCTCTCTTCCTCCTACACTACTCTCACGTGAAAAACTGGTGAACGAAATAAGATCCTTGTCTTTAGTAGTCTCTTGTCTGTCAGGCAAATCAATCGTGTGATTTGTTTGCAAAAATAATGCCTTTATACTGTTATTCTTACAATTATTTTAAATTTAATACATCATGACAACAGATAGTAACTCTTTTACGTATTCATATGCCTAAAATTAAGGTATATTCTGGTTTAGGCTTATTTTTAGGCTTTATTCCCCGCTCTCTATAACCGACCGGATTTTTTACCAAGCCCCACATAATAACAAAAACCTAAAAATCAGCACATTAATAATATATTTATTCTACTATAACAGTCCTATACCGCCAGGAAAGCTTTCGTTCTGTCATGTTCCAACTAAAAAAAGTGGCTAAATCTTATTTTATACTGCTTGAGTGCTATTAAACGTTTAGTATCTTTAACTCCGTTATGATCCTTACAATATGAAGAACTTTACGCTCTATACTTTTTTCTTTTTGCTGTTCTCCGACATACTTTGCTCTGCCCAAACTTCCCGCGAGTACTATGACAGTACCCGTATCAAAGCGGAAGGTATCCTGAAAGACGGGAAAAAAGAGGGCCTGTGGAAATACTACGATCCAAGCGGGGTAACCGAAGCCGAAGTCCACTTTAAAAACGGAGTGGAAGAAGGACCTTTTAAATTTGTTTATCCTAATGGAAAAACCGCTCTGCAAGCCAATTACAAAAACGGAGAAGAAGACGGCGAATGGCTGGAGTATTATTCGAACGGCAACAAGAAAGTAACTGCCCTGTACAAAAACGGGAAAGCCGATGGCGCCTGGAAAGAATACTATAACAACGGGCAGCTCGCTATTGATGGTGCTTACCAGGAGGATGTAAAAACGGGTAGTTGGAAAGAATACTATCCCACCGGGCAACTTAAGATCGAAGGGACATTTGTAAAAGGACAACGAGATGGCTTATGGAAAGAGTTTTTTGGAAACGGAAAACAATATTATGAAGGGACTTACAAAAATGACCTGGAAGACGGCTCTTTTCAACGTTGGTTCAACAACGGTAAAATAAACGCAACCGGTAAGTTCATTTCAGGAAAGGAAGAAGGTGAATGGATAGAATATTTCACGTCAGGGGTTATCTCTGAGAAAAAATATTTTACAAACGGTGCTCCCACAGGAATATGGGAGAGCTATTATGAAAGCGGGAAACAACTCTCTACAAGTTCCTACAAGGAAGGGAAACTGAATGGAGAGACCCACTATTATTATGAAAACGGCCAGTTGAAAAGTACCGAACACTGGAGCCAGAATAAGCTCGTGGCAGCCTCCTGCTACTACGACCAGAAGGGTACGGCACTCAACCACGGTACGCTTGCCGGAGGAAAAGGGAAACGTTTTTTTTATTATGCTGACGGAAAACTAATGGCTGAGATCAGCTATTCCGACAGCTTACAAAACGGGCCGGCGAAAGCCTACTACAAAGACGGACTGCTCAAATCCGAAATGACCTTTCAAAACGGGCTGCAAAATGGTGTGTTGAAAGAATATTATACCTCCGGAAAACTGGCTGCTACGACCTATTATGTAGAGGGAAAAGAAGATGGGGAATACGTAGAATTTTCGGAAGAAGGAACCGTTTCCCTGCTCGGCTATTACAAAAACGGGCAGGAAGACAGCCTTTGGATGGAATTTCATCCGAACGGAGCCGTGCTGAGCGAAGGCTATTATCTGAACGGCGTCAAAGAAGGGCTGTGGAACGAATTCTACGACAACGACTCTCTGGCCTCTACAGGGTTTTATGAAGAAGGAAAACAACAGGGCTTTTGGGTTGAATATTATGATAACGGAAACCTTTCCAGCGAAGGGGCTTATGTAAAAGGCCTGAAAGAAGGCGAATGGAAATCCTTTTTCGAAAATGGAAAACTTTCGATGGAAGGCTCTTTCGTAAACGGACAGGAAGACAACTTTTGGAAAATTTACCACGAAAACGGGAAACTCCAGATGGAAGGAAACTATGTATACGGTGAAGAACAAGGCCTGTGGAAAGAATATCATACAAACGGTCAGCTTGCTTCCGAAGGACTCTACGTCATGGGAAAAGAAGACGGGAAATGGAAAAATTTCTGGGACAACGGAATTCTGTGCCAGGAAGAAATTTACCAAAACGGCAAGCTGGTTTCAGTCTCTGATTTTTACAATAAGCTCGGCAAAGTAATGGCCAAAGCAGGGGTCAAAGACGGAAACGGCACGATCAAAAGTTACTATGAAAACAATAAACTTGCCGCCGAGGGGCCTGTCAAAAACGGTTATCCGGAAGGCATCTGGAAATATTATCACCCTACCGGTGCTTTATCCGGAACCGGAGAAATGATCGAAGGACAACGGCAGGGATTATGGAAATTTTACCATGATTCCGGCAAACTGGAAGCCGAAGGAAATTACAAGGACGACGAGATCTCAGGAGTTTGGAAGTTTTACGAGCAGGGACAGCTTTCCAGGATTGAAAATTTTGATCAGGCGGAATAATAACCTT
>CAYTGJ010000069.1:14213-18708 GCA_964437245.1 uncultured Chitinophagaceae bacterium | reverse complement strand
ACCTTTTTAGGCAATAAACAGTAAAAGCTGAATAAACCGGGAAATCCGGCCATAGCTTTTGAATAAAAAAAGATGAAGGGAATATATTTTATTGGCAAAAACAAAAACTGGCTGGTTTTTTTCCTGTTTTTCCTCTGCATGCAGGGACACGCCCAGTTAAAAGAAGAGTATTACGAAAACGGGAAACTGAAATCAGTAGGTGCTTATATCGGGTCCAAAAAAGACGGACTATGGAAGTATTATTACCCATCCGGTATTCTGATGGCCGAAGAAAACTTCAAAGAAGGTCTGCTCCACGGCACCACGAAAAATTACGATCCCAAAGGGAAAATCTCTTCCCGGGAAAACTGGCTTTATGGAGCCGAAGAAGATTCTTCCTTTTCCTATTATCCCAACGGAAAGATAAAACGGGCAGGCACCTTTAAATATGGACTTTATGATGGTGTCTGGTATAATTACCAGGAAAATGGCAAAATAAAGAATAAAGGCACTTATGAAATGGGCGAACCCAACGGGATGTGGTACTTCTATTCTTCCAAAGGTCTGTTGGAAATGGAGGCTACCTATGTCAACGGGAAAAAAAACGGCAAAGCCATTCTCTATGATACCAAAGGAGAAAAATGGCAGGAAGGCAACTTTGTGAACGACGAGCAGAAAGGAACCTGGAAAGTCTATAAAAACGGTAAATTTATTGGAGATGTGACTTATTAGGATTTCCTTTGTATACCTATTGGGAAAAGGTCCGCAGAATAAGGCCTTTTGATAAATTACTGAAAAATAACTATGGAAGTATTAGGAGATTTTTTAAAGATCATATTGCCGGCTGCTGCAGTAATGTATGCCATGTTTTTAACAACCCGCTCTTTTTTAAACAAGGATTTTGAGAAAAGACTGGTCGATATTCGCCTCAAAAACAATGAGATTATACTTCCTTTACGTCTGCAAGCCTATGAGCGTATGGCTTTGTTCCTAGAAAGAATCTCCCCTCACAACCTAATCATGCGGGTCAACGACCCGGCCTATAATGTCGCACAACTTCACCAGCGTATGCTGATGGAAATCAGAGAAGAATACAATCATAATCTTTCCCAGCAGGTATATATGACCGACCAGGCCTGGACCCTGGTCAAAAACTCTGTGGAAGAGGTCATTGCGATCGTTAATAAATCTTCGTCCGGTATCCCCCCCGATGCCAAAGGGATCGAACTGGCCAAAATGGTCTTTGAAAACCTTGTTCAAAAAAACGAAGATCCTGTAGCCAAGGCCTTAAAATTCCTGAAAAAGGAAATTCAACAGGTTTTTTAGCCCTCCGGGGGTTACTTTTCAGACCGATGAATGTATATATCTGTATAAATTCAATAGTATTATTTGGCGAAAAACTTAAATTAATTCTACATGGAGCTGATTAGAAATATCTTAAACTCTGGCGAAAGTTCTTTCTTTACCTACATATTTTTTCTTCTTACGTTTGTAATATTTGTCTTCGGTACTGTCGCCTTAATGGATTTTCTGATCGGAAAGATGTTTAACAAACAGGAAGACTAAATCCTCTGTAAAATTTCTTTTTAAGAATCTTTACTCATATCTTTGCCCAATGATAAAATCATTTCATTATTACGTTAGCTTTTTCTTTAGCCAGTTGGCTTAGGGGGCTTTATTGTATTGAAACGATTTTACCAGAAAGTCCCTTGTGAAGGGACTTTTTTTATTGTCAGGCAAATTCCAGTTACATGAAAATAGCCATTCAGGGAGGGGCGGCCTCCTTTCACGACATCGCTGCCAGAAAGTATTTCGGAAAGGACATCGAGACCGTACCTTGCAGCACCTTCAAGCAAGTGTGTGAGTTGCTTAAAAACAAAGAGGTGGAGTATGCTGCTATGGCTATTGAAAACTCTATTGCCGGTAGTATTCTCCCCAATTATGCACTTATACAGAAATATGATTTTCACATCATCGGTGAAATCCAGTTAAGGATCGAACAAAACCTGATGGCACTTCCTGGAACTAAAATACAGGAACTGAAAAAAGCACGCTCACATTATATGGCGCTCATGCAATGTGAAGATTTTCTGGCTCAGTATCCGCACCTCCAGATGGAAGAATACCACGACACGGCAGACAGTGCCAAGGTCATCAAAACAAACCAGGAAAAAGAAGTAGGTGCCATCGCCAGCCGGTATGCAGCGGAATTATATGGCCTGGAAATTCTGGCTGAAAGTATTGAAACCAACAAACAGAATTTCACCCGCTTTATATTTTTAACAACAGATAAAAAATATAAAGTAACAAATGCCACTAAAGCATCTTTATGTTTTCATCTTCCGGATAAAGTAGGAGCACTAGCCAAGGTCTTGCAGATCATTGTAGACAACAACATCAACATGACCAAAATTCAATCGCTTCCATTGATCGGGAAACCAAATCAATACACGTTTCATGTTGACTGCGAATGGAACAATTACGAAGATTTCAAAAAATGCATCGCTATCAATTCAATTGTAGACGATCTGAAAATATTAGGAGAATATAAAAAAGGAGAAATGATTTATGATTATTCCCGTAGCTAACCGTTTAAACAACGTTTCGGAATATTATTTTGTAAAAAAGCTGGAAGAAATTGCCAAGCTCAACAAAGAAGGGAAAAACGTCATAAGTTTCGGGATCGGGAGCCCGGATCTTGCTCCTTCAGAAGAAACACTGAGTACCTTATCTGAAACGGCGAATATGCCTACTGCACACGGTTACCAACCCGGCCGCGGCATCCCTGAATTGCGTGAAGCCATGGCTTCTTTTTATAAAAAAACCTACCAGGTAGACTTAAATCCGGCTTCGGAAGTACTCCCATTAATGGGCTCCAAAGAAGGAATCCTTCATCTGTCCCTGGCCTTCTTAAACCCCGGTGACGAAGCATTGGTACCGAATCCAGGCTATCCCGCCTATTCTTCCCTTACGCAGATGATCGGAGCGAACGTTCGCTACTATGAACTGAAAGAAGAAAACGGCTGGTATCCTGACTTTGATGCTTTAGGAAAAGAAGATCTTTCAAAGGTAAAAATCATGTGGATGAATTATCCCCACATGCCTACCGGTACGGCTCCTAAAAAAGAGGTTTTTGAAAGAGCGGTTGCTTTTGCTAAAGAAAAAAATATTCTTCTTTGTCACGACAATCCCTACAGCCTTGTACTTCCTCAGAAAGAGCCGATGAGCCTGCTGTCTGTTCCGGGAGCATCAGACATTGCCATCGAACTAAACTCGATGAGCAAATCGCATAATATGCCGGGATGGAGAATTGGCATGATGATGGGCAAAAAGGAATACCTGAATGCCGCCATGACCGTGAAAAGCAACATTGATTCAGGAATGTTCCTTGGCCTGCAAAAAGCTGCGATCAAAGCCTTAAATAACTCCGATCAATGGCATGCCGAACGGAATGCCATATACAAGGAAAGACGTGAATGGATCTATAAAATCCTGGACCTGCTGGGATTTGAATACAGTACCGAACAAGTAGGAATGTTTATCTGGGCAAAACCAAAAAATCCGGCTGCTGTTCCTGATATTGCCGCTTACATCGATAAGATTTTATATACGGCTTTTGTGTTTTTTACCCCAGGAGAAATATTCGGTTCTAATGGAAAGAATTTTTTACGTCTTTCCCTTTGCGTACCGGCAGAAAAAATGAAAGAGGCTTACGAACGACTGGAGAAAGTAAAGTCCGGATTATAATCAAGCATTCAGGGATCTTCCCAACAGAATGATCCCTGAATGATATCCTATTCCACAAACACGGAAAGGGAGTAATTTTAAACAGTGATTCATTTTTTAATAAAGCTAGCTTCAAAAATAGTGATAAAGAATCTGCAAGACTTCCGGTTGTATTTATCTGCTAATCCAGGTTCGCTATTTATTAAAACAATCAGGTCGTCCATTATTCTTGTTAAGATTTTTTCAAGATACAAGATCCCCGATACCGGATTCCAGAGAAAAAGACAAGACAATTGGCCTGCCCTCCGGTACAGTCTAAAAGCAATTTCTTCGTATATACTTATTTCAGATAAACTCCGTTTTTACTTTCAAATAGAATTACCTTAGTTCATTTCAATCATTTAAACCTTCTTTCAACATGAAACATTTATTTTTAGTATTCCTGTTGCCTTTATGCTCTCTCTCCGCAATGGCCCAGGAAAGATCGTATGGAATGTCCAGTACAAATGCTTCGGAAATCAGGGCGGATCTCCTGATCACAAAAATACGTGAATACATGACGATCTCCGACAAACAGGCTCTCCAACTAAAAAATGCGACCAGCGAATACTGGGATGAGCTGCAAAACATACAAGGGCAAAAAAAGTACGACGATAAATTCGCCCGGTTGGTAGCTCGCCGGGACAAAGAATACCAGGAAATACTTTTCCAATTACATGAAGGTATAGCCAAAATAAGCATCAACAGACCTCATAAGCACAACGCCTTTACACCGTTGACTGTGAAAGAG
>CAYTGJ010000069.1:0-14203 GCA_964437245.1 uncultured Chitinophagaceae bacterium | reverse complement strand
GAATACCAGGAAATACTTCAGGATGCAGACCTGTATCTTGAATTTCAGAAACGATTCGCCGAAGTACTTGCCTCACAACGCAAAGGATACGGGAGGCGCTAGGAAGAGACTAACACAGAATAGTAAACAGGGACTGAACGCAGGCACACTTCTGAAGAAAGTAGCCCCAGGGCAGGAAAGAATCAAAACAATAAGAGAAAGGCGGTGCTGTCTGGCAGATAGCACCGCCTTTCTCTTTCTTAAAAATAATACGAATAATACCCCCGCTGTCCGCTGGAAGTAATTCCTTCGATGATCACTCTTCCGCGGATCTTTTCCAGGATCTCGACCACCTCTTCCGGTGTACTTACCCCCACCTTATTGATGGACGTAATGACAAATCCCTCGCTCAGGCTCAGTCTGCGGATCAGGCCGTTTCCGACCTTCACAATGCGTACTCCGTTCGTGATCCCCAGCTTTTCTTTTTCCACTTTGGAAATTACTTCAAAATCAGCCCCAAGGGATTCTGATTTATAGGTCTCACGTTTCAATATTTCGGTAGTCCCTTCCCGGTTGGTCAGGGTCAGGTAGCTATCATGGATCTTGTTATCCCGTTTGTACACCACTTTTATTTTATCACCAGGGCTGAAATAACTCAGGTATTCATCAAAGCTTCCTTTGCTGTTGATCTCATAATCGTTCAGCTTCAGAATCACATCATCTTTCTTCAAGCCCATTTTCTCGGAGGCCCCGTCTTTCTGCACGTAGGTCACCACTACTCCGGAAAGATTGTCCAATTTTAATTTTTCAGAATAAGCCGTATTCAGCTCCTGTATATCCGCGCCGAAAAATGGTTTCTGTACTTCGCCGTATTTGATCAGGTCTTTTACTATTTTTTTCACGATGTCTACCGGCACCGCAAAACCATATCCTGTATACGATCCCGTCTTCGAAAGAATAGCGGTATTGATCCCCACCAGCTCTCCTTTGACATTCACCAGCGCACCGCCGCTATTGCCCGGGTTGATGGCCGCATCGGTCTGTATGAACGATTCGATCGGGAACTGGCTGTTCACCACATTGATATTCCTTCCTTTGGCGCTTACAATTCCCGCCGTCACAGTGGAAGTAAGATTGAAAGGGTTTCCGACGGCCAATACCCACTCCCCTATTCGGAGATCTTTGGAGAAGCCCAGTTTCACCGCAGGTAAATTCTGCGCTTCGATCTTCAGCAACGCCAGATCGGTAGAAGGGTCTGTCCCGATGATCTTGGCCTGATAGGTTTTCTTCTCATGCACCACTTCTATTTTGGTGGATTTATCGATCACGTGGCTGTTGGTAATAATGTAACCATCCGGGCTGTAGATCACTCCCGAGCCGGAACCCTGTACCTGCTGCGTTCCACCACCGAAATAAAGATCAAACCAGCTTGAAGAAGTCTGCTGTGACAAGGTATTGATAAAAACCACACTCTGGGTAGAGAGAGCTGAAGCAGCCACAAAATCCTCACTCAGCTTCAGGTCCTGGTATTTGGTAAGCGAAGCCAGGTCTACCTGCGAGTCAGTACTGGATTGGTTGATGTAATAACTCTTGGCCGGAACTATTTTATTATATAAAAAAGCACCTGCTATCCCTGAAATAAATGCTATTAATATTACTTTAAGGTTTGACATACGCGTATTTCATTTAATGTTTTCAGACGCAGAATATCTTTCAAAGAAAATGCCAAAACGGCTACAGGCTGCTGAATCTGCCAAAAATGCTGAGTGGCAGTTTTTTCCCTCCCTCATCTTCCAGGTACAACTCTCCGGTTTCAAGATTGGCGATCTTCCCGAAAATATTCTGCAAAAGTGTTTCTACAATTAACGCTGAAAATCCTATAGAGTATAGGTTCAGGATAAAAAAATGATTTTCTTTATCCAGCAATTCCCGACAGCCTTTCAAAAGCTCGTTCAACTGATCTTCGATCACCCATTTTTCACCGTTGGGACCACGGCCATAGGCAGGAGGATCCAGGATAATCCCCTGATACTTATTTCCTCTGCGTACCTCCCGCTGTACAAACTTCATGGCATCTTCTACTACCCAGCGGATATCTTTAAGATTGCTGGCTTCCATGTTTTCCCGTCCCCAGGAAATCACCTGTTTGACCGAATCGACGTGCGACACATCTGCTCCCGCCGCCTTGGCTGCCAGGGACGCACCGCCTGTATAAGCAAATAAATTCAAGACTTTGGGAGTGTTGCCCAATAAACGTACTTTTTGATAAATATAGCTCCAGTTGGCCGCCTGCTCAGGGAAAATACCTACGTGTTTGAAAGAAGTAAGCCCCAGGCGAAAACTGATCTTAAAATCTGATGGCTGGTAGTGAATATACCACTGTTCTTTCATGCCTTTTTTCAGGATCCATTCTCCTTTCTCAGCATTTCCGGCCTCTTTTCTAAATTCCGCCGTAATGAGCTTATTCCACTCATTTTCTGACAAAGAGGGATCCCACACCGCCTGTGGCTCCGGACGCGATAAAATAAATGATCCGAATTTCTCTAATTTTTTGTAACTTCCGCTATCAATTAGCTGATAGTCTGAAAAATATTCAGGTTTTAAAAACAACATTGGAACAATTTTGATCTTATATTAGTATAAGTACTATTGGACGCAAGGCATCCGGCAATAAAGATGAACAAAAAAACATTAATACGGTTAAGAAGAAGTAAATTATTTAAGCTCAGATTTACGTTGTTTTTTGCGTTCATTCTTATGTCTTTGTTCGTAAGTTCGATTTATTTCACTTACAACATTCCCAAACGGACCGGGGCCCATGAAGTAGACCTGAATAATATCTACAACACCTGGAAGATCGTCAAATACTATAAAAACGGAAAACTGGTGGTCAACAATAAGAAGTTTGAGAATCTCCGGTTCCGGGTCAACCAGGACGGTACTGCCGACTGGATCAAGGCGGGTTACGAATCCAACTTCCCTTTTATCATTACGAACGACGGCTCTCAGCTTATTGCCAACAATGGCGGGTCTATTGAAAACGTAGAAACCATCTACGAGCTTTCCGAAAATAAGCTCCGGTTTGGCAAACGGAATATCCTCTCCCACTACGAATATGTGATGGTGCCTTACAATTTTGTAATGAACTGACATTCCTTCTTCACAATTTTTCAGGATAAAAACGTTTTATAGATAAATCAGAATTATCCATATGAAAAAAACCTTTCGGAATATTTCCCTTTTCTTACTGATGTTGACCGCATTCCTGGGTTTTACCTTCCGGCCGGTTTCAATCGTTAAAAGCACCGCTGATTTTTCAATGTTGCAGGACGGTGATATTGTTTTTCAGATTTCCGAGATGGGACAAGGCAAAGCAATCCAGTTGGCTACGCATTCAAAATATACACACTGCGGTATGGTGTTTAAAGAAAACAATACTTATGTAGTATACGAAGCGGTGCAGCCTGTTAAAAAAACACCGTTGCAGGAATGGATCAAGTACGGAAATGATCATTACTACATTGCCAGAAGGCTGAAAAACTCATCTGTTCTTACTCCTGAAGTTATTTCAAAAATGAAACAGCATTACAAACAACTGGAAGGGAAAAATTACGACCTGTATTTCGGCTGGTCAGACGAAAGAATCTATTGCTCGGAACTTGTATGGAAGCTATACAAAAATGCGATAGGCATTGAACTGGGGAAACTGCAGAAATTAAAAGATTTCGATCTCAGTAATCCGATCGTAAAGCTGAAACTACAGGAACGATACGGAGTAAATATTCCATACGAAGAAATGGTCATTTCTCCTGCATCCATCTTCGAATCCGATCTGCTCGAAACCGTAGAGTGAGAATAGGCCCTTTATCTTGTCATCAAAATCAGAAAGGCTTCCGGAATCCGGAAGCCTTTCTGATTTTGTTATTATTTTACCCTGGTATTATGCCTGCCAGTTTTTGACCTCGTCCAGCGTAGGATTAGGCACCTCCAGTTTCATTTTTTTTCTCATTCCGCAAAGATCATTGAACAGCTTATTCGGATTCTGCGATTTTAACTGTTCAAGCGTATTAATGCTCAGTTTTAACAGCAGCGGAATAAAATGTTCCGGTACTCCTGCTTCTCCAAACAGATCCACTTCCGACACTTTTTTCTTTTCAGGTCTCATCTGCGGGAAGAAAAGAACATCCTGTATAGAATGTTGATTGGTCATGATCATTGTCAAACGGTCTATCCCGATCCCCATTCCTGCAGTAGGAGGCATTCCATACTCCAGTGCACGAAGGAAATCATGGTCAATGTACATGGCTTCATCGTCTCCGCGCTCCATCAGTTTCACCTGCTCCTCAAAACGCTCCCGCTGATCAATAGGGTCATTCAGCTCCGAATAAGCATTGGCAATTTCTTTCCCGTTGACCATCAATTCAAATCGTTCTACCAAGCCTGCTTTTTCACGGTGTTTTTTAGTAAGCGGAGAGGTTTCTACCGGGTAGTCGATAATAAAGGTAGGCTGAATATAATGCGGTTCGCATTTTTCACCGAAGATCTCATCGATCAGTTTTCCCTTCCCGGCACTTTCTGCTACTTCAATATTCAATTTTTTGCATACTTCACGCAACTGCGCTTCATCCATTCCTGTAATATCAATCCCTGTATGCTCTTTGATGGCATCAAACATGCTGATCCTTTTGAACGGACGGCAGAAGTCGATCTCTTTATCTCCTACTTTTACGACGGTATTGCCATGAAGGGCGATCGCCACTTTTTCCAGCATCTCCTCCGTAAAATCCATCATCCAGTTATAATCTTTATAGGCTACATAGATCTCCATGACGGTAAACTCTGGGTTGTGCGTTCTGTCCATCCCTTCGTTGCGGAAGTCTTTGGCAAATTCATAGACCCCGTCAAAGCCTCCTACGATCAGCCTTTTCAGATACAATTCGTTGGCAATACGCAGATACAGCGGAATGTCCAGCGCATTGTGGTGGGTTTTGAAAGGACGCGCAGCCGCTCCACCAGGAATTGACTGGAGAATCGGGGTTTCTACTTCAAGGTATCCTTTATTGTTAAAGAAATCCCTCATCGTTGAAACGATCTTGGTTCTTTTCAAAAATACTTCTCTCACCTCCGGATTGACGATCAGGTCCACATAACGTTGTCTGTAACGCTGCTCAGGATCAGAAAAAGCATCGTGCTGAATTTTATTGCCTTGCTCATCTTCGGTCTCTTTTACCACCGGAAGAGGTCTTAACGATTTCGAAAGAAGTTTAAAAGAAGTGACATGAATAGAGATCTCTCCTACCTGAGTAGTAAAAACATACCCGGTGATCCCGATCAGATCTCCCATGTCCAACAGCTTTTTAAATACTACATTATACAGATCTTTATTTTCTCCCGGACAAATGTCGTCTCTTCTGATATAGATCTGGATTCTTCCGGTAGCATCCTGTATCTCTGCAAAAGAAGCGCTTCCCATCACACGGAAACTGAGAAGACGTCCGGCCAGTGAAATATCCTTATAATCAATTTTTCCTGAATTATAATTTTTAAGAATATCCTGAGCAGAAGCATTTACTCTGAAAAGCTCCGCGGGATAGGGTTCGATCCCCATCTTCAGAAGTTCTTCTCTTTTTTCTCTTCTTTTAATTTCCTGTTCGCTTAATAATTGCATAACTAATGTATCTGATGATTTTTTATATTTTAAAATCGAGGAACAAAAATAAGGTTAATTTTTAAACTAATAAACTTTTATAGAACATCCCTGGTAATTTTTACCATTATTCTAAGCTACCAGATTCAGAATGCTGTACAAGCCGGACTTTAAGAGGCCTTCTTGATCAAATGTGTCGATTTCAGGCGAAAACGGAAAAACAGAAACAGGGAAACGAAAATCAATCCGATCAGCAAACCATACCATACTCCATAAATCCCTATTCCTTTTTCAAACGCAAGCCAGTATCCTATCGGCAACCCTAACACCCAATATGCCACCAGTACGGCGAGCGTAGGGATCAGCACATCGCCCATTCCCCTCAGCGCTCCCAACCCTACTACCTGCACTCCGTCGGAGAGCTGGAAAAAAGCGGCGATCAGCAGCAGTGAAGAAGCCATCCGGATCACCGACTCTTCTTCGATATACAAAGAAGGCAGATAAAATCTAAGACAAACAAAGGCTATCGCCGTAACGGTCATATAGCCGAATACCAGGACTAACGCACTGTATCCGGCTCTTCGCAGTTGTAGATAATCTTTTTTCCCCAGCTCATTTCCTACTCTTACCGTAGCCGCAGCCGCTATCCCTGTAGCGCCCATATAAGTTACTCCTGCCATATTCAACGCTACCTGATGTGCTGCTATTTCAGTAGTTCCCAGCCAGCCGGCAATGATAAAGGCAAAGCCGAAAGCCCCTGCTTCCAGCGTAAGCTGAAGTCCTATGGGAAGACTGATAAAGAGTAGTTTTACGAACTTTGAAAAATCAAACGTTATCGTTGTCCATTCCTTCACGTACACCTGAAATCTTGCGTCCGTCAGCACAATGAAGATCATAGCCGCAGCCATGAAACACCTGGCCACCAGTGTTGCGATGGCAATGCCGTTGAGTCCCATAGGAGGCACGATACCTGCCCATCCGTACATAAACACATAGATCAGCAGCACATTCAGTACATTGGCGCTAATGCTTACCACCATCGCCTGCCGTGTTACCGACAAGCCTTCTGCAAACTGTTTAAACGTCTGAAACAACATCAGTGGCAGAATAGACCAAGCCAGCCACTCCGCAAAAGGGGCTGCAGCTACAATGACCTCTTCCGGCTGATTCAAGGTTTTTAATACAAGGTTGATCTCATACAACAAAAAAAGCAGGAACAGTGAGATCACAAGATTCAGGACAAAACTATGTTTAAAAACACTGCTGATCTCTCTTTTGTCTCCCGCTCCGTCGGCCCGTGCAATCAGTGACGTAGCACCGTAAGAAATTCCGATCCCCAGCATCATCACCGGTACAAAAAGACTACTGGCAATGGCCGCAGAAGCCAGCGGCACTTTTCCGAGTTTGCCTGCCATGATAGTATCAGCGACTCCTACAAAGACATGCCCCAACTGACTGATCGCTACCGGCAACGATAATAGTATATGCTCCCGGTAATGACGTACGTATTCTTTACTGAACAACATGGTTATGATTAAATGGGTCACAAAGGTAGGGGTTGGTTCTCTCAGAACAGTACATCCTCTACATTTTTTTTCTGTAAAGTTTTTTCTAGACCGGTAATTGTTCTTCTATGATTGAACCTCACCGGGCCTCTCTGCGTCTGGCCAGTTCTGTTTTGATCAATTTTAATTCTCTGCCTGTCTGCCCGGTAACCGATTTATTTTCTTCTGCACGCCGGAATAAATAAGGCATTACTTTTCCTACAGGACCGAAAGGCAGGTACTTGGCCACCTGGTATCCGGCTCTGGCCAGGTTAAAACTGATATGATCGCTCATCCCGTACAATTGTGCGAACCAGACCTTCTCCGAAGAAGGAGCAAGAGCGTATTCCTTCATCAAACGGGTGAGCAGCAGAGTACTTTCTTCATTATGAGTGCCGGCGCAAAGCGCTATTTCATTGGCCAGGCAATAGTTCAGCGCCTCATCAAACGCCTCATCAGTGGCTTCTTTTGTAGGGTATATAGGGGAAGAATATCCGAGGGATTCGGCCCTTTGTCTTTCCTGTTCCATATAAGCCCCGCGAACCAGTTTTACAGCAGGTTTAAAATTATCCGTCCGGGCAAGCGCAGTCAATGCGTGCAGGTTTGATAAAGAATCCGTCCGGTATAGCTGAAAGGTATTATAAACGATTGGCTGTACAGTATTGAACTTTCGCATCATCTGCCGGGCGAATGTATCGATCGTATGCTGGATCCAGCTCTCCTCCGCATCTATGAGAATTTTAACGCCACACTGGAAAGCCGTTTCGCACAACCGGTGAATACGGTATTGTATTCTTTCCAGCGCCATCACCTCTTCTTCCGTCAATGGTTCATCCTTTTGAGTTTTTTCCAGCAAAGTCGTAGCGCCCAAACTGGTTACTTTAAAAACTGCAAAACCTACTGCTTTCTCTTTTGCTCCCATCAAAATAGTTTTCCGGATCATTTCAGCATTGTTTATAAAGTTTTTTTCATCCGATTCTCCCTCTGCCGAATAATCCGGAATACTCCTTACCCCTCTCATATTCAATTTATTAATAACAGGCTGGCACTCTTCTAAGGTTTCGCCTCCGCAAAACTGCCGGAACAGGGTTATTTTGATGATTTTTTTTATCGGAAAATTGAATCTTAATAAGGTTTTAATTAAAAAAATACCTATTTTTGTAAGTTCTGGGACCCCAACAAGAGTGAAAAGGAAGTGCATCTTTTTCAAGTCTTTAGTCGATTTGTCTGCAAAGGCGATGGAAGTATCTCCGAAAAAAAGTTGTTTATCAGTCATAGTCTGCAAATAGAACTTTAATATTACCCAATTTGTTGGCTATTTTTACAAACGTACAGTAAATATTATGAATGTTACATTGAAAGTGAATCCACTCGAGAAGTGGGCGAAGATGAAAAGCAAGCCGCTTATCATAGCAGGACCTTGCAGTGCAGAGACTCCGGAGCAATTGCTGGCTACTGCCAAAGGGCTGCAAAGCCTGAAAGTAGATGTGCTGAGAGCAGGAATCTGGAAACCAAGAACCAGACCAGGTGCTTTTGAAGGTGCCGGAGAAGACGGTCTGAAGTGGTTGGCTGATGTTAAAAAAGAAACCGGGATGCCGATTGGTACGGAAGTCGCTTATCCGGAGCATATAGAACTTGCACTGAAATACGGAGTGGATGTACTTTGGATCGGAGCCAGAACAACTGTAAGCCCGTTTGCTATTCAGGAAATGGCCGACACGCTGAAAGGAGTTAAAAATGTAGCTGTACTTGTAAAAAACCCAACTCACCCGGAGCTTGGACTATGGATCGGTGCTTTTGAGCGTCTGAACCAGGCGGGTATTGAAAACCTTGCGGGTATCCACAGAGGATTCTCTACTTTCGACAAGTCAAAATTCCGTAACCAGCCGATCTGGTCTATTCCGATCGAACTGAGAAGAGTGGCTCCTCAAATTCCGATCATTTGCGATCCGTCTCATATTGCCGGAAAACGTGATCTGATTTTTGAAATTTCCCAGAAAGCAATGGACCTGAACTTCGACGGTCTGATGATCGAAACACACATCAATCCTGAGAAAGCATGGAGTGATGCCGATCAGCAGGTAACACCGGAGAGACTGGGTGAAATTCTTTCCGAACTTAAGATCCGTCAGGATTCTTCTACCGACCAGTTGTTCAACGATCAGCTGGAAGAATTAAGAAGAAAGATCGACAACATCGACAGGGAAATTCTTGAAACGCTGGCAGCACGTATGGCAGTGGTAGAAAAAATCGGTGAATACAAAAAAGACAACAACGTAACTACCTACCAGGTAAAACGTTGGGATGATATCATGAAAAACAGAGCAGAGCAGGCTAAGAAAATGAACCTGAACACCGAGTTTATCACTGAGATTTACAAGATCATTCACGAAGAGTCTATCAGAAGACAAACTGAGATCATGAAAGCAGTAGAAACAAAAGCGTAAGCTACTCTTTCTTCCGATATATAAGAACAGGGCTTTAATGCCCTGTTTTTGTTTTAGGGGATTTAGAGTATTTTTGCAAAACATAAATTTTCAGGTTATGTCCAAGAAAAATGTTCTCATTACACATCATATCCAACAGGAACTTCAAAAATTCCTGGATTACCACTCTTATACCAAACTGTGCGTCATCACAGACGAAAACACCTATCAGCATTGCTATCCCCTGATCCGGGAAGCGGTGAAGGGAAATGGGATTTACATACAAATCCCTTCGGGAGAGGAAGCCAAGAACCTGGAAACCTGTCAGCGGATATGGGAGTTCATGACAGCCGCCCACCTGGACAGGAAGGCACTGGTGATCAATCTGGGCGGAGGAGTGATCGGTGATATGGGAGGTTTTTGTGCTTCCACGTACAAGCGAGGTATTGATTTCATACAGATTCCCACCACCCTGCTCTCACAGGTAGATGCCAGCGTAGGCGGAAAACTGGGCATTGATTTTACCGAAAAAAACAATAACGTCTTCAAAAACCATATCGGAGTTTTCAATGAACCGGAAATTGTCCTGATCGACACTTCCTTTCTGAACACATTAGATCCGAGAGAATTGCGGTCAGGCTTTGCCGAAATTATCAAACACTGCCTTATTGCGGACAAAGACAAATGGGAAATGATTTATACCCGCTCTTTTGAAGAGCAGGACTGGAACGACCTGGCAGCTCATTCGGTCGCAATCAAATCACGGATCACCGAAACAGATCCTCATGAAAAAGGGTTAAGAAAAATCTTAAATTTCGGCCATACGCTTGGCCATGCGATTGAAAGCTTTTATCTGAACACTCCTAAAAAACTACTTCACGGAGAAGCCATTGCGATCGGAATGATCTGCGAAAGCTTCATCGCTGCCAAAAGAGGATTTATTACCATGGAAGATCTTCAGCAGATTTCTTCCTACATCGTTTCTGTGTACGGCAAACCGGAAATTCCTTCCGAAGATATAGACAGCATCATCCCGCTGACCCTCCAGGACAAGAAAAACGAAAATTCAGAAGTGCTTTTCTCTCTGCTTGAAGAAGTAGGGAAAGCCAATTATAATATTCCTGTAGCAGTAGAGGAAATGAAAGAAAGTATTGAATACTATAATTCATTTTCAGACTACTTTTACAGTTCTATCAGACTTTAATTTTACAACACGCCACTTCCAAGGTTTTGGGAAAGCTTGAAGGTATATAAACGAGAAACCCTTATATTTGCGGTTCGATATTATGGAAACAATGACAGCATCACTTTTTATTAAAAAACATCCGGGGAAAATAAACTGTACGATCACTCCTCCTTCTTCCAAAAGTGAGAGTAACCGTGCTCTTATCATCAATGCACTTACAGGAGGGAAATGTGATTTGCAAAACCTGTCCAATGCACGCGATACCCAGACGATGATCCGTCTGCTCAAATCAAACGATTATGTGCTGGATGTAATTGATGCCGGAACCACCATGCGTTTCCTCACAGCATTTTGTGCTGTTTCAGGCCGTGAAGCCGAGCTTACCGGTACTGCACGTATGTGCGAGCGTCCTATCAAATTACTCGTAGATGCCTTACGGGAGCTTGGATGCAGTATAGAATACAAAAAGAACGAAGGATATCCTCCGCTGATCATCAAAAAATTTGATAAAAATAATATTAAAACCAACCGTCTTAAGATCAGAGGAGATGTAAGCAGTCAGTACATCACCGCTCTTCTGATGGTAGCTCCTACCCTTCCGCAAGGAATGATCCTGGAGCTGGAAGGAAAAGTCGGTTCCAAGCCTTACATCGAAATGACGCTGGCGCTGATGAAACTGTTTGGTATCACTGCCGAAACCGACTGGACAAACAATACCATCCGCATTGCTCCTCAATCGTATGTTCCGGCTACCTATTCGGTGGAATCGGACTGGTCTGGTGCCAGCTACTGGTTTAGTATGGCTGCACTGGCAGAAGAGGCTAAGATCGAGATCAAAGGTTATAAATCCGACTCTTTACAAGGTGACCGGGTCATTACAAACATTGCCAAACATTTTGGCGTACAATCCACCTTTACGGATACAGGATTGATCCTTGAAAAAACGGCTTCCTCCAAAGCGTTTGAATGGGATTTCACTCACTGCCCGGACCTTGCACAGACCGTTTCTGTGATCTGTGCGGCCAAAGGGATCGAATGCACCATGACAGGACTGGAAAGCCTTCGGATCAAGGAAACCGACCGGATCGCTGCCATTCAGAACGAACTGAGAAAATTTGGCTCCGACCTGGTGGAAATAGAACCCAATGTAAAATTCAAAGTTGTTCCCGGAAATTTCAACGTTCACAATCAACTGATCGATACCTACGACGATCACCGCATGGCCATGGCTTTTGCTCCGCTGGCCCTGCTGGGAGACATCACGATCGAAGACCGGAATGTAGTCAATAAATCGTATCCTGATTACTGGGAAGATCTGAAAAAGGCAGGCTTTATTTTCTAAATCGTCCCTTTTAATTGCTCTAACAGGAATAGAAAGACAGGTCAATCTGGTACTTGTTCAACAAAATCTTACATTCCTCTTATATTTGAAGCCTGTTTATTCAAAAAGCGGATGATTTTACATTAAAAAAGCGTAATTTTAATCGTTAGTGATTCCGATGATTAAAAAGCTTACCATATATTTTCTGTTATTTAACTTCATCAACACTGTCCTGTTTTACAACAACGAGGAAGGCAATAACTGCTTAGCCACTACTTCCGTAAGTGCCGATGCAGGGGAGATCAACAGCCTTATCGAATACCTCCTGGAAGATTTTTTTAATCTGCACGACAATACCCCGGAAGACGAAGACGATGACTGGTCCGATCCTTTCAAGGCTCCTAAAACCGAATGCCATATCAACGAGTTTCATTTCATCGAACAACTGGAGCTGGACAAGTGGTCTTCCAAATCCAATTTTCCGGATTACAATTCTTTTATTCATTCTGTCTGTCTGGACAAAAGCAGTCCTCCTCCCAAATCACTGCTTGCCTGAGATCAACTCTGATCATTCTTCAGGAAGAATATATTCTCCTTTGAAAATCCATAAGCGGTATTTCATTTAGAAGGATCCTGTTCAGGGCTGTAAGGCTATTCCATTTATTTTATTCATTGACGCGCTGCAGATACTGCTTTGGAAAATATTCTGAAAGCAGGGATGATCCGTTCTTCCGGCAGCAGGTCAGGAAGTCAATATCAACAATCATTTATCACAATATATCCAAACAACAAAATGATCACTTCATTTATCAATAAACCGGTACTCTCGATCGTGATCTCCCTTTCGATCGTGATGATGGGTATTCTGGCCATTACCCAGTTGCCGGTAACACAATATCCGGACATTGCCCCACCGGCTGTTACCGTCACCACCAAATACATCGGAGCCAATGCACAAGCCTGCGCCAAAGCGGTGGTAACGCCACTGGAAAGAGCTATCAACGGTGTACCAGGAATGACCTATATGACTTCGGTATCAGGTAATGACGGCACGAGTATCATCCAGATCTATTTCCGGGTAGGGATCGATCCTGACCTGGCTGCAGTAAACGTACAAAACAGGGTAACGGCCGTACTGGACGAACTTCCGGAAGAAGTAATCAAAGCCGGAGTGATCACCGAAAAAGAGGTGAACAGTATGCTTTTGTATCTGAACATTATCAGTAAAGACACGAACACCGACGAAAAATTCCTGTACAATTTCGCTGATATCAACGTATTGGCGGAGCTTAAACGGATCGACGGAGTAGGTTTTGCCGACATCATGGGATCCCGGGAATATTCCATGCGCGTATGGCTCAAACCCGACCGGATGACGGTATACGATGTATCGGCCGAAGATGTCATCGAAGCACTCCGAAACCAGAACGTAGAAGCGGCTCCCGGAAAAATCGGAGAAAGCTCGGGAAAAAAAGCACAATCCTTCCAATATGTATTGATCTACACAGGAAAATTCACTAAAAAAGAAGACTACGAAAACATTGTCATCAAAGCGAATAAAAACGGACAGATGCTTTTCTTAAAAGACATTGCAGAAGTCGAATTTGGCTCCCAGGATTACGATGTACTATCTAAAGAAAATGGGAAACCTTCTGCTGCGATCATTCTGAAACAGCGGCCAGGATCCAATGCCAGTGAAGTCATCAGCAATATCAAAAAAAGGATGAATGAACTTAAACAAACTACGTTCCCTCCTGAAATTGATTATACCGTCAGCTACGATGTGTCACGTTTCCTGGATGCTTCTATTGACAAAGTGATCCAGACCCTGATCGAAGCCTTTCTTCTGGTAGCCTTAGTGGTATTTCTTTTCCTTCAGGACTTCCGTTCTACTTTGATCCCGGCCATTGCCGTACCTGTCTCCCTGATCGGAACCTTCTTCTTTATGAACCTCTTCGGATTTTCGATTAACCTTCTTTCGCTTTTTGCACTTGTACTGGCCATCGGTATTGTGGTGGACGATGCCATTGTAGTGGTGGAAGCGATCCATGCGAAAATGAACTCGGAAAAGGTAAGCGCACGTACCGCTGCGATCATGGC
>CAYTGJ010000068.1:18023-23020 GCA_964437245.1 uncultured Chitinophagaceae bacterium | reverse complement strand
CCTATCTCTGAAACACAGTTATCTAAACCGTTTACACAAAAATCTTTATACTACCTTGACTTAAAGAGAATGACTTAACATTTTAGCCTGAAATCCTCTTTTCCTTTTCTTAAACTGTTTACGAATACTCTTTTTGATCCGGGTATTCAGTAACAGGATAATATCTTTTTTCTTAATACGTTTTTTTAAATATAAATAGGGATAGGCAAGTGTCACTTTTTTCCCTTTTTCATATTGAACTCCTCCTTTTACAAGATCATGCTCTGCTATTTCAAATGCGTGCATATGTTTTTCATTTTCATTCCTCCAACACTATTACCGGTTCGGCCCCCTATAGAGTCGAAAAACTCTTTTTCTTTACTTGTATCTCTTTCGTCTTTATAGTAATTATTCCCGATCTCATTTCTCTTTATGCTTTGCAGGAAATAGTCCTTACTACTTTAGTTCCGGATCCTTTTCCTGTTTTATACAAAAAACTTCTACTCAATTTTTAAAAATAAATGGTTATCAGGTATTGTTTTATGAATGCTATATTACAGCTCATTCTTAAGCTGAATATGTATGGAATGTTAAAGAATTTATAATTTTTCAGAAGGCTTCATACTTCGTTAAAAAACAGCCATTTTAATTGTTGTCGGATACCAGATGACGGCGTATTGTATCTGGATTCAACCCTCTTGTCTCTTATTTAGAGATATAACCTCTCTAACGTTTGGTAATCACAGGGGACAATTGTCCCCTGTATTGATTGATTACCCTATACACAAACAATAAAATTTTTATAGAATACAGCTCCGGGCTGGCAAACTATTGTTTGATAATCTTCAGGATGCTTTTGGCTTCTCCGTTTACCAGGAGCTTTAGTAGATAGAATCCATTCTGCAGGTGGGCGGTTTCAAGTTCTTCCCGGTATGAAGAAGATTCTTTTCTTAAAACTTCTTTACCTTCTGCAGAAGAAAGCACAATGGTATAAGGTACTGATGTATTCGAAGCGATGATAAGCTGATCCTGTATCGGCTGCGGATATACCTGGAATAGGTAGTCCTCTTCTCCGGAGGGAGACAGCTTTAAGGTCTCCGATACTTTAGTGGTACCATCGTGATCGGTCTGAATCAACCTGTAATAGAGAATGACAGAAGCCATTTCGGGAGAGGCTTCGTCGCGGAAAGTATAACGGTGCCTTACATCACTGTTTCCCAACCCTTCTACATATCCTGCCGGTTCCCAGTTGATCGCATCTTTGCTGCGCTCTATACCAAAGTAGTGATTGTTGCGCTCAGATAGTGTTTCCCAGACGAGCGCACTGCCGTCTTTTGTGCGGGAACCCTGGAAAGAAAGGAGGTCTACCGGAAGCGGTACACATACGTTATCAGGCGTAATGGCCGGAGTCGTGATCGTCACCGGTTCAGGGATCTCTTCTGAGTAGAGCGTAGCTACATACGAAACCGAGGTTTGAGAGCTGGTAGAAGTTCGGTCGGTCACGAACGGGATAAAATCCATTTCTCCGCATTCGGCACTTCCCGTGGCAGTTTCTGCCGCGACGATCCATCCGTCGCCGTCTATGGTACCGGCAGCGTAGAAATATCCTCCGGATTCTACTACATCGTTCAGCGATTCATTGGTAACAGCTCCGTATACTTTTGACCAGACATAATTTCCGGTGGCATTTAATTTTAATAACCATCCGTCTTGTCCTCCGTAGCCGTAGCTGCTTGTCCTGCCGCATACAATGTATCCCCCGTCGGATGTTTGTCGTACACTGTAGAGATTATCTGCTCCTGCGCCCCCTACTGCTTTTACCCATTGGATGACTCCGGAGGAATTCAGTTTCATCAGGTATCCGTCGTTGTTGGAGGTCCCTACGACCATGTATCCGTTGTCCGATGTGCGGATGAGATCTGTAGCTTCCGCACTTTTTCCGTCTATCAGATACCGGTACGACCATTGAAAAGCACCGTCCGTATTGGTAGACATGACCCGTACGTATACAGTACCTCCGGCAAAGATGTAATCTCCGTTGGCCGCTTCACAGGTTGCGAAGAGAAATTCAAATCCGGTTCTTAACTGGTACGCCCATACCGGATTCCCCTGCAGATCGGTTTTAGCGATGTAACCACCATAGTTAAAGGCGTCGGTAGATAATCCGGGATTAGACCAGCCGGTAGAGACATAATGGGAAGAACTTTGGGTTTTAAAAGCAGCGGTGATTCCTCCCCTGGGATTTCCACCGGAGGCGAGTGTTCCGTTTAAATAACGTTTCCACCATCCTACATTTCCGGTAGCGGTTTCCAGTTTGGTAAGTGCTCCGATATACCGGCCGCTTACTCCCATGGATAAATATACCGGCACTACCAGGCTATCTCCGTCAAGAGTAATCATGTTGCGGACGTGTGTATCGTCCAGGCCCATTCCTCCTGTAGGACTGATCCCTTTGTTATATACTACATTGCCTCCTGGTGTATACTGTCCCACCAGCAGTTCGTCGCCTGCGTTGGTCAATCCTGCCAGGATAAAATTTCCGGATGGAAGTTTTTCTATACTATAGAAAGCTCCTCCCGGAAATTTTTTCTGAAAAGGTTGAGCAGAAGCTTCCGGTATAATAAAGATCAGTGCAGAGCATAGTAATGTTTCGATCGTCGCTCCTATATAATCCTCTATTTTATTGATAAAAGTTTTAATGGTCTGTTTCATGATCTCATATGGATAATGATTATTGGATGTGTTTTAACTTTAGAATACGTTACGGTATACCTGTTTATGATCCGAAGTTTTGGTGGTGATGGCTTCTTTATCCGGGACCGGTTGTATTCTGTTTTTTTATTTAGAATTGTTCTAAATAATTACGATGCAAACATAGAAAAGGAGGGGAGCAAATAAAATACTCCAATAATTGTATTTTGAACTACTTATAAATTGGTAGCCGGCAGCAGTGTAATACCATACTTTTTGTATCCGTTACTTGATTCGGAGTGGAAGTATTCTCCCGGCCTTTTCCTGATTTTACTATACCAGCTTCCGGATAAGAGACATCCGTCAGACCTTCCCGAAGGAGGCTTTCTTTTAGAGAAAAAGAATACGATGTAATCGTCTCTAAACACTTTTTGATCCGAAATCAGGAGTTTTGTATCCGGGTGTCCTGTATCGGAGAGGGAGAGAATGTAATACTATTTGTCAGCAACATTCTGACGATTGTAATCTGTATATTAAATACACTACCGTTTGATCCCTGTAACTTCCAGTAGGTTATATGCATTTTTTTGCTGTCTGTTATTTTTTGAACGAGCGCTTATTAATATTCTCTTAATCTTCTTAATGCCTTCATATTGTAAAGTCTCCGGAGAATTAGAATTGAAAGTGAGTGCTGTATTTTAAAAATTTGCACCTGAAAATAATTTTATACTCTTAAATCTAAAAACATGAACCAAATGAAAAGCTTAAAAAGAAATATGCTGGTTTACGCCGTCTTATTTCTTACGGTCAGCTTGAGCAGCCTCACAGGATACGCTCAGATAGTAGCCTGGGATGTCAATGGAGTGGGAGGATATGGGACATCGCCTTATAGTCCTACCAGCTCTAATGCTAATCTGACGATCGGAGGATTGACAAGAGGACCAGGAGTAGGTACCGGTGGTACAGCAGCCGGCAGTGCCTGGGGAGGGGTAGGCTGGACTTCGGCTACTGCCAGTGCTTCTGTCTCGGCCGGCAAGTATGCAACTTTTACTGTTTCTGCCAATACAGGTTATAACGTTTCTTTTTCCAGCCTGAACTTTCGCTACAGAAGATCGGGTACAGGACCTGCCACCGGTGAATTGCAATATTCAATTGACGGAGGGGCTTATACCACACTTTCTGAACTTTCATTTAGCAGCACGAGTAGCAGTGGAGCTGTACATTCTCCTGTGTCGCTGTCTTCCGTGAGTGCTTTACAATATGTAAAGGAAGGAAGCGTGGTTACCTTCAGGATCGTACCTTACGGAGGAACTGGAGCTACAGGGACCTGGTACATTCAGGGATCGGGATTAAGCCTGAATGGAAGTGTGAACACTCCTTCGGTCTCTGCCGGTACTTTATCAGGATTTGGAAACGTTTGTCTGGGTACCGATAAAGATCCCGCTTCTTTTACCATTACAGGAACGAATTTGAGTAATGGAGTTCCCGTAAATGTGGGAACTCTGGCAGGATATACTTATGCCACTACATCGGCGGGGCCTTTTACTTCTACTCTGTCTTTTTCTCAGACAGGAGGAACATTCTCCCGGCAGATCTATGTGAAATTTACGCCAACGATGGTGCAGTCATACAATGGGAATATTGCTGTTTCAGGCGGAGGAGCTACAACGGTTAACGTTGCCGCGACCGGAAGCGGAGCAGACGTTCCGGTGGCAGTGGCTTCTTCCAATACTCCTTTATGTGAAGGAATGGAACTGGTGCTGGACGCTACGGCAAGTACCGGAAACGGTACATTGATCTATTCATGGGGAGGCCCGGGAAGTTTTGTTTCTGCCGATGGAACGGCTTCGGAGACAGCGACCCCTGGCCATACAGGAGAATATACACTTTTGGTAACAGATGAAAATAACTGTACCGCCACTCAGACAATTGACGTGATCGTCGATAACGTAATCAATGCTCCGTCAAATATTTCGGTAGACGCAGAAGCAGGAGAATGTTCTGTATCTTCTGTAGATCTTGGGACTCCTTCTCTGTCCGGAAACTGTACAGTGACGAATGTTGGAAATGATGCTCCGGCCTCTTTCCCGGCAGGTACTACAGTAGTTACCTGGACTGCGATGGTAGGAACAGGTGTATATACTGCTACTCAAACAGTAACGGTAAAAGAATTGGAAAATCCGGTGATCACAGCGCCAGAAGCGGTGACGGTAACGGCGGATGCCGGATCGTGTACTGCGGGCGGAGTAGCGCTAGGGGTTCCTGTTGCCACTGATAATTGCTCGGTAGCGGATGTGACGAATGATGCTCCTGCAGCGTTTGCCATC
>CAYTGJ010000068.1:9808-18013 GCA_964437245.1 uncultured Chitinophagaceae bacterium | reverse complement strand
CGGTACTACTACGGTTACCTGGACAGTGACAGATGCTTCCGGCAACACGGCTACGGCAACACAGACCGTAACGGTGAACGATGAAGAACTTCCTCTTATTACAGCACCAGAAGCGGTGACGGTAACGGCAGATGCCGGAGCGTGTACTGCGAGCGGAGTAGTGCTTGGGGTTCCTGTGACCACAGACAACTGTTCGGTAGCGGATGTGACAAATGATGCTCCTGCATCGTTTTCCATCGGTACTACTACGGTTACCTGGACGGTGACAGATGCTTCCGGCAACACGGCGACGGCAACACAGACCATAACGGTGAACGATGAAGAGCTTCCTGTTATTACAGCTCCTGCGGCTCTGTCCCTCGATGCTGATGCAGGGATCTGTACTGCCAGTGGAGTAGAACTGGGCACTCCTGTAACTTCCGACAATTGCTCTGTGCTATCGGTAGAGAACGATGCTCCGTCATTGTTCAATGCAGGGGAAACTACGGTTACCTGGACGGTGACAGATGCTTCCGGTAACATTGCTACGGCTACACAGACCGTAACGGTTACAGCATTAGTAGAACCCCTGGTAAGTATTCTGGGAGAATCAGAAGTTTGTGAAGGCACCCTGGTTACATTTACAGCTTCTGCTCAAGGAGTGGGGAATGCACCGGTTTATCAGTGGAAACTGAATGGAAATGACGTGGGTGAAAATGCTGTTACTTATTTGGTAGATACGCTTGTTTCATCCGATGTAGTATCTTGTGTCCTGACGACTGATTTAAGTTGTGCTTCTTCCCCGGAAGCCAATTCCAATGAAATAACAATGGAGGTAAAAGCTTCTCCGGTGGTTTCCGTGACATCAGTACCGGCAGTACTTTTGGTATGTGCAGGAAGCCCGGTTACGCTGACGGCAACCGGTGCTGATTCATACACCTGGACGGATGGGATTGTCAACGGACAGTCGTTTATCCCTGCTTCAAGCGGAGAATATTCGGTGACCGGATCAAATGCCAACGGATGCTCACATATTGTAAAAGTGGAAGTAGAAACACAGAATTGTACTGATGTCAGCAATGCAGTGAACGGAAACAGGAACGTGATAATATATCCTAATCCGTCTAACGGAGCATTTGAGATCTTATTTAACTCGGCTGTAGAGAGAGAAATTATTGTAATGGATTTGCAGGGAAAAATTTGGTATCAGACTCAGTGGTACGGAGCGAAAGCATCTGTGGAGCTGAAAGGAATCGCGAAAGGGATTTATGTGGTAAGTACGGGTGAGGGATCAGATACCACCATTCAGTTGGTATCAGTAGAATAATTTTTCGATAAGTTAGTAGTAGTAGTAGTAGTAGTAGTTTGTTGGTTCACGGAAAAGATGGGAGAAACCTCATCTTTTCCTTTATTTATAGGACCGGGATAATTATTAATGATCCGGTAACATAGGAATGATATATTTGGATAAATTAATAAAATATGAAAAATAATTTGAAGGTATTGTTGGGATGGATGTTGGTGCAAGTATCCCTGTTGTCTTTTGCACAGAACCCTGCTGATACAGAAGAGAGGTATGTACAGGCTACAGTAGCCTTCTGGAACCTGGAAAATTTGTACGACACGATCAATGACCCGCTCAAGGACGACGATGAGTTTACCAGGGGAGGGGCCAAACGATGGAATGGGAACCGTTATAAACAGAAATTACAGAAACTGTCGGACATTATAGAAAAGTTGGGAGATGAGAACGGCCCTGAGATACTGGGCGTTTGTGAGATAGAGAACAGAACCGTTCTGGAAGATCTGATCTCGACCCCGGCGTTGATCGGTAGAAAATATAAAATTGTTCATTTTGATTCACCTGATAGAAGAGGAGTAGATGTAGGGCTGATCTATAAGTCCGGACATTTCAAACCGTTGAATGCTGTTGCGGTGCCGGTCAAAGAAGAAGGAAACAAGGATTTTATTACAAGAGACGTATTGGTCGTAACTGGACTTCTGAACAATGATACGGTTAGTTTTATTGTAAATCACTGGCCGTCGCGCAGGGGGAACGGAAACGAAGATAAACGCGTGTTGGCTGCCACGGTAGTCCGGAGACAGGTTGATTCTTTGCAGACAATCAACCCCGAAGCAAAAGTAATTCTGATGGGAGATTTTAACGATGATCCCGTGAATAAAAGCATTCATCAGGTGTTGAGTGCCCGTTCCAGGAAGAAGATAGTTTCAGGATCGGATCTGTTCAATCCTATGTATGATATGTATAAGAACGGAGTAGGAACAATTGCCTACCAGGATTCCTGGAGCCTGTTTGATCAGATCATTATGACACAATCGCTTCTTGATAATAAAAACAGTAAATATTACTATCAGGATGGATCTTCCGGAGCGTATGTAGAAAAACGCCAGATTCAGCAGGAGGGCCGTTATCAGGGTTATCCGTTGAGAACCTATTCAGGAAATAATTTTACAAATGGTTACAGCGATCATTTCCCCGTTTATATTTTCCTGGTTCAGAAAGTAACGGCTAATTAGTAGGCCCTGCGTCAACAGCAGCTTCAAGGGCATCTTGTATAGAAGCCGGCACATTGGATAAGAAATTATACCCGGTCATCGTTTCCAACTGATCAACACTGGTTCTGTAATAGCTCCAGTGTTGATTGCTGGAAGTTTGTGTATTGGGAATGTTTACCGCAATGACACGAGTCGTAGACGAAACATGTTCAGTGTTGGAAGCTCCTGGAGACAATACTACGACAATTTTCCAGAGACTTTGTG
Source organism: uncultured Chitinophagaceae bacterium (assembly GCA_964437245.1). Taxonomy (GTDB): domain Bacteria; phylum Bacteroidota; class Bacteroidia; order Cytophagales; family Cytophagaceae; genus JANYCO01. The sequence continues at coordinate 15,253 of CAYTGJ010000068.1, read as the reverse complement.
GAACCACTACTTTTCCCTGGGCCAGTGTATAGGTAATTCCTCCTTTGCTTCCGCTGCCGCCTGTGCTATGAGGCCCTGCAATTATGTACAGTTCTTTTCCCTGGCCTACAAGAGTTCTGCAGTAGCGTTCCAGGTTTTCCCAGGTGATCTGGTTGTTGTTAGGAGCCTGAGGGATCATATTGGTCATCAGAAAAGTAGCGGAGTTGTCTGCAACGCTGTTGGTCCGGTCTCCGGAAGGACAAAAATGTCCCCGGTCAAATCCGCTGTTGAAAAAGTCCGTTTCCGAGACACGGTACCAGGAGGAGGGAAGTGCTTCATCCGCTCTGAAATCATCTTGTCTTGAGGTACTTCCAAGATTTGACTGGGTAAGTTTCCAGCTTACCCAGTTGGCCGTTCCGATACTGCTGTTATAGGAAAGGGTATACTGCGGTTTTTGCAGCAGGTAATTGCCGGAGGAAGAAATATCTTTTTGAGCATTGCTGGGATTCCCCAGGGTAAGATGAAGGTCGTTGACTCCTTTTGGTGGCTCTGGGGCGGGAGGATTATTTTCTTTTTTACAGGCGGTGAAGGTAAAAAGGAAGATATAACTTAATAGTAAAATTGATTTTGAAGTAGTTTTCATAAACTATATATATGGGTTGTAGGCTTGGAAAATAAAATTAGAGGGAATGATCTCTTATACCAATTTTATAATCCGGCCACACTTACATTAAGTAATTGTAAAGGCTTCCCATGCAGATAAAACGGAGGAGAGTGTTACAATAGCAGCCTGTTTCTTGTATATGAAATGAATCTCTGTTTGAGGGTACAATATCCCCGGAAAGGTTGAATGACAGGTTATAAAAGAGACGGTTCAATAAGCCGAAGCGTTTTTAATTCGTTTTTTAACGAGTAGAAGGTAGTAAGAATTGTTTCGTGGTCGTTGCTGATCTCATAGCTTTTGATGCTTTTGGTAAGCGGAAGTATGGCATTGGTATATTGCTCTTCTTTCCCAAATTTCCTGCTAAGTCTTTTTAAAAGGTCTAATTCAGAATAGATGAAATCAAAGTCTTTCAGTTGTATATTGACCAGTATGCTGAGTAATATGTTTTCGATGCAAACCCAGATCGTGTTGGAAGAAGCCAGAGAGAAATAATTCCTGGATCTCATCAAAGCGGTAAAACATTTGTCATAATCTTTCTCATAGTAAAATTTGACAGCGACCAGGTAGAGATAGTAAATTTTCATCTTATCACTTTTATACTTGATGCTGTCTTCTTGTATATACTTATCCAGAAAAGTATAGATAGAGGAATATTCCTTGTTGTTTACCTTGTAAAGCACAGAAACATACAGATAGTAATAATAACTGCAGTCGAACATCTGGTATCCTTCCACTTCTTCCAGGTGACTGTTGATATAGCTTTGTACTTCAAGAAATCTTTTCTGGTTTTTAGTGATCAGATAAAATTTGCTGAACAGGCAGTGAATAGCAATCTGACAGTGAGGATATTTGTAAGGGAGGAAAGAGTTGGAGTAAATATTGAGCAGATCATTCAGCTCCTGTTCCATTGTCTGAGGATCTTCAAATTGCTCATTGCAGTTTAGGCGAATGGTCAGATCAGCACTTTTGTAGAGGAAAAAGGCTGCTTTGGTATTTAATTTACGGTATATCTTTTCCAGTTCGGAGATGTAATGAGAAACGTTCTGGTAGGTTTCTTTATTAAAGGAATAAAAAAGATCCTGTGGCGTATCTAACAGGTGCATGTAGAATACTTGCTCCAGCTTGTCTGTAAGGGCCTGACGGGATTCGCTTTCATCCATCAGTTTCTGATAGTGGACCGCTTTCTTATTGTCATGGCGCACCGTCAGAAGCATACAGAAATAGACTTCTTTCAGCTCGTCAAACAATTCATAGGATTCAGCATTTTTTTCCAGTCGTTTGATCTCGCGGAGGAGGGAGACTTTGTCTTTGTCGTATACAAGATTCCTTAAGTTCGGGATCTTCTCTTTTACAACTACCAGGGGATTTTTCTTGATATTTAGTTTGACTTCTACAATGTCGTCAAACAAGCGGTTTTTGAGCGTGTATAAACCGGTAAAATTATTTCCGTATTCTAACTCTTCGGAAAGTGTTTTGTTTTCAGTAGTCTTCTTTTCTTCAATACTCTGAAACAGCTTAAGCTTTTGCTTTTGTTGTGAAATTCGTTTTTGTAAAGCATCCTTTTCTCTCGCTGTCAGATTCCTGATTGCTAAAACCAAGTGATCTTCCATACTTCTTTCTTTCTGTTGATTTCACGATTTATCTTCTACAAGATAGTGATATAAAAGGTAGTATTGAATTATCGAGAGTTATCAAAACGTTAATTGTATGTTAAAAAAAAGGCATCCGTTGAAAAACAGATGCCTTTGTAAGAGAAAAAAATGTATTTAGTTGCCGATTGAAAAATTACTGATCTGGTAGCTCTGAGAACTGTTGATTACTCCGTCTTTGAACTGGAAACCGAAATAGACAGCTGTTCCGGTGACGTCCGGCCCTGAGTTATCGCTTCCTATGTTGTGCGTTACGGAAGCAAAGGAAGTAGTTGCTCCGCTGGTCAGATCGGAGATCGGTGTCCAGGTTACTCCTGCCGCTTCAGGATTTCCTGATCCTGAATAGTTGGTTGAATAGACCAGCTTTAACGTTCCCGGATTTGAATTGGTCTTTTTATATTTGAAAGCAATGTTTCGTGTAGTGGCAGAGGTCACATTGAAAGGACCTACGACCAGGTAAGAATTGTCTTTGTCTGTATTATCATTGGCAAGCGTAGCAGTCTGGCTTACAAACGTGCTGGCCGTGATACAACCGTTGCTGTTAGGACCGAAGGTGCCTCTGTATGACCATCCTCTGTCTGTTCTGTAGCCTGATACTACCGCCTCTGCCCAGTTGTCTGCCGGTACGGAATAATCCGCCAGTCCGCAACCATATTCAAAGGATTCGGTAAAAGGAAGGGTTTTAGCTACAATAGTAGCATAGCCGTTTACAGTATTGGTTCCGTTGACGGTTCCACAGCCTGAAGAGCCGATCGTAGAGTTTGACAATACAAAGTTATCAAGGTTGAATGTAGCGCTTGCGGCACTCGTTCCTTCCTTGAACTGGAATGCCAGGTATACTTTAGAATCCCTGATGCCGCTCAGGTCGGCGATCACTTCTACAAAGTTATTCCCGTTAGTAGTAGGGATCTGGCTGTTGACACTATTGATCTCTGTCCAGGTTACTCCGGTGGCATCGGCATTACCGGAGCCAGAGTAGTTGGTAGAGTAGACCATTAATACTTTTCCAGGTCTGCTGCTCGGATCAAATTTCTTTATGTCAAATTTTACGTTGATGGTACTATAGCTACTGAAATTAAAAGGACCAGTTACCAGGTAAACATTGTCAGTACCGGTGCTTCCACCAAAAGAAGAGGCTGCCATTGTTCCGGAATTGTTCACTCCGTAAGTGGGTCTGAATCCCCATCCCCGGTCCGTCTTAGATCCGTTGGTATGTGCTTCGTACCAGTTAGAAGGAATGCTGTATTCTGTTGTTGTGGCATTAAAGTCGTCTGAAAAAGGAAGGCTCATAATAGTGGTGAGTGCTCCTCCTCCCTGGTTATTTCCTCCCGGAGTATCCTGATCGGGAAATAACGTTTCTGGTTTCTTTTTCTTACACGCCATTACTGATATTGATAGTATGAATATCAGCAATATTAGTTGTTGTAAATTGTTTCTACGTTTCATGATCGATATAATTAACTTTTTATATTTACTTATTCATTAAAATTGATAGGTCAGGGCAATGTTGTATATTCTTGGTCTGGCCGTCTGGAAGTAAGGAGGATAGCCGGGGTTTTCATTCCCGTCGATGATAAATTGTTGATTCAGTACGTTGTTAATGTTAAAGGTAAGGCGGATGGTATGTCCTATTTTCTTTAACTGGAAGGATTTTCCTGCAAACAGGTCAAAGGTGTAAAAGGGCTGTAGCTGCATAGGATCCTGGTAGTTGGGAACAATCCGGAATGCGGGGCTGTAATCCATGTACAGGCGGTCGAAATAATTCCATCCAAGACCCAGGTAGGCGTAGAACGGAAGCTGATACCTCGCATTGAGTGCAATTACAGTTTGCGCTGCATTTCCTACCGGAAGATCTTTGATATAAATGGTTTGTTGGTTCTGAGTTACGGCCAGGGTATTATTATTCCGTACCGTAGCAGTAGCATTGTCTGACCAGCGCCAGTCGCCCAGAGAGATCATTCCGTTCATTTCCAGTTTACGAAGCGGTCTTAATTTGAAATCAATTTCTACTCCTTTATGGATCGCACTGACGTTTGAGATAAGGAAGTCAGAAAAATCACCACCTTCTACCAGGTAGCTTTCTGTCGTAGCGAAATTGGCTCTTTTTGTATAGTAGGCATTGATGTTTACGATCAGCTTCCCTGAACGGAATCCGTATCCTACTTCCATGGATTTCATTTCCTCGTTTTTCAGATCATTGATCACCTGGTTGCTGACACGTGGATCCACAAAAGCATTTGTAAAGAACGGAGCCCGGTTGAAATATCCGGCGTTCACAAATACATTATGTCTTCCGGTAATTCTGTAGTTGATACCGCCTTTTGTCGTATAATTAGTGAAAGAATGGACCTCGGATCTTCCATATCCTCCGATGCCGGCGTCTGAATAGGCTTCATTGTTAAATTTACCTTCTCTGTAAAATGAAGTTCTTGAAACATTGGCGGTGAAGAAAATATCAAAATGTCCAAGAGTATAATCCGCCTGAGTGAATGCCCCCAGCCAGTTGACAGAACTGTTGTAGTTATATCGCACCGTATCTCCGGTCGTTACAGCCCTGTTCGGGATCAGGGTATTATTGTCCGCTTCGTTTTTAAACTGCTCCTGATCCAGGAAGTATTTACCTCCGAGCATATCTACTACGGTTGCATAATGTTTCCCTTTGTAGATCCTTCCGTCAACACCAAAGGTGAGCGCAAGTTTTTCAGTGATGTCTGATTTAAGAGAAGACAGTACACCATACCAGTTATGATCGTTATGTCTTTTTTCAAGATAATATTTTGACCTTGATCCGGATAGTTGTCCCAGGTGTGTTTGTGAGGTTACCTGGTTCGCCTCGTTGATCGCATAAATAGTATCCCATTTAAGCTGCCCGTTAGTGTCGTAAAAATAAGCACTGTTAAGAGACGATGACCCGAGCGTACGTTGTATGTTGGTTTGGCCACCTCTTCCTATCGAAACATATCCGTTGGTGGTTAACTTGGTCTTTTTGCTGATGTCATAGTAATGGCTCAGCATAAACTGCGGTTTATGAAATTGATTTTCCGCCCGGTTCTTTTTTTCTCCCTGATAATATCCCCATGCTTTGTTGTATTGATATCCAAATCGCTGGTATTCGTCCTGGGTAGCATTGTATCCGGTTCCTGTTTTTTGAGG
>CAYTGJ010000068.1:0-9798 GCA_964437245.1 uncultured Chitinophagaceae bacterium | reverse complement strand
CCGAAGCCGGTGAAGAGGAACTGATGTTTCTCTCCCAGTTTTTTGTATACCGAAAGATAATACGCCCATGAATCCGTGTAGGTCCCGGGACGGAAGCCTTCCCCCCAGCGTCTTGAACCCGATGCGGTCACAGCCCATCCTTTGACGAGTCCAGTGGAAGCTGTCAGCATGATCCTGTTTCGATAGGAAGAATTAGTATTCGCATAGGAAAGTGCTACGCCTTTCCGCATATCGGTAGGTTTGGATAGAATATTGATGGTTCCTCCCACAGAGCTTATGGCAAGTTTTGAATTCCCCAGTCCCCTTTGTACCTGTTTGTAACGTGTCACCTCATTGAGTCCTCCCCAATTAGACCAGAAGACTCTTCCGTTTTCCATATCGTTGACCGGAATTCCGTTGATCATGACGGCTGTGTTTTCTGAGGAAAAACCTCTTACGGTCACACGTCCTGCACCAAGACTACCACCTGCCATAGAAGTGTAAATACCGGGAGTGGATTTTAGAACTTCAGGGAATTCTGTACTTCCCATTTGTTCCTGGATATCACGGCTTGAAATAGTAGAGGTAGCGGTGGGGGTTTGACGTTCTTCGCCCAGAGAGATCACAGAGGCCATGACTTCTACTTCTTTCAGCATGACTGATCCGGAAGAGATCAGAATAGTATCCAGGTTCAGCTTTTGTGCTTCTGCGATGGTAAAAGACCTGCTTGATTCTTCGTATCCTATGGCAATAATCTTGAGCTGGTAAGTACCGGCAGGAATATTCTTAAAGGTGAATTTACCTTCCATATCTGTAGACGTACCACGGCTTTGATTTTCAATGATTACCTGAGCAAGGGGAATAGGGTCAAAATTTTCAGCATCAAGAACCTTTCCCTCCACGGAGTTTCCGGAAGATTGTCCTGAGCTGTAATGAAAGGATAAAAAAAGAGAGAAGATAAAAATAATTTTCAAAAGAAAGTATAAATTATTTTTAAGAGAATAAGCAGGCTGCTCTTGTACTTGTAGTAGTATTGGTTTCATTACAATTCAAAATTAGTAGTTGTGATTTTCCTGTGTCAGGTTTTAACAGTCTGCTTCTTACATTAAGGTTTGTTAATATTGTCTTAATATTGATCTAACCTGTAAGGTCCCGGCAGATTTTTTTAAGGGTTTAAGAAACAGGGTGATGTGATTGCTGTTGGTTTAGTTTCGTACTTCTACCCATCCCTTATAAGAGACGTTCAGTACGTCGCTGGTCAGGAAGAAATAATATACTCCGTTGCTTAAGCCTTCTGCATTCCATTCATTTTGATAATTAATATTTTGATAGACTGTTTCTCCCCATCGGTTGGTGATTTGCAGGTTCCAGTTGAGGTCTTCTGTGCATCCGATTACGAATGTGTCATTTTTGTCATCTCCATTGGGAGTGATTAGATTGGGGATGGTGATCTGATCGCACACTACGTAAATAGTCACGGTATCCTGAGCCGTACATCCATCGGGCGTTTTTACAGTGAGGAGGTAGGTAGTAGTCTCCCGAGGGGTAGCTACAGGATCTGCAACAGCAGGATCGCTGAGGCTCTGTGAAGGACTCCATTGAAAGGTTCCGTTGCCGGATCCTTTGAGTGTTGTATAATTTCCTTTTATGATCGTCTGATCTGTTCCGGCTTCTGCCTGTGCGTTAGGGGAGATCGTTACTTTTACCGGTACTTTGGAGCTTTCACAATGACCGTTGTGCAGCGATACATAATAGGTTGCCTCACCGGAAATAGTTGCTGTCTGATAGCTGTCATTAAATTCATTTGGGATAGGCATCAGACTTCCATTCAGGTACCATCTGTATTCTCCGTTGCTTCCTCCTGTGGCGGTCAGTGTGTAGTTTCCAGGCAGACACCCTGAGAGATCGTTTACAGAAGGAGAGGGAAGTGTATTGCTAAACGAGATCTGTACATCGTCTTCTCCTCCGGCAGTACAGATCGAAGAACTGACGGTCCAGCGAAGGGTGTAGGTTTCTCCGGCTACTCCTGTAAAAGAACTATTGTACAAACTGTTGTTATCAAAATTTCCTCCTGTACCGGAAAGGATACTCCAGGTTCCGGCTCCTGCTCCGGCAGACAGTGTCACGCTGGTTCCGCAGATGTTCAGTTCGTCTGCTCCCGCATTTGCCTGGGTCAGAGAAATCGTGATATAAGTAGTGTCGGAGGGGATGTTTCCTCCGCATCCGAGTGCTTTCGCTACTATTTTGGCAACTCCGGAATACGAATCATTCCAGTCTATTTCAGCAGAGAGGCCATTGTTTGTGAGGGTTCCTGCCTGTGCAGGAAATACTTCCCAGGTATATCCTATGGCATTCACTACCGCAGGAATAGAAAAAATGGAATTAGGAGGATTGATGCATAATTCAGTAGAATTTACAGAAGGTTGATCGGCCCTTCCCGTAAGAGGATCAATGGTCACTGTCACTATGTTGGAGGTGTCTTGTTCGCAGAGGTTGCTTACAATTCTTCTAAAATAGGTAGTAGTCGTCAGAGCGGGAGGAGTATAGTTATAGTCTGTAGCACCGGTGATGTTACTGAAGTTCGCCGGTACATTTGTTGTAGAGGATTGCCATTGATAGGTCACATAGCATCGTATAAAAGAGCCGGATTCTGTTAAGTCAGCCGGGATTGCTCCTGAGCAGATCGTCTGATCGCCGGAGATGGTACCGGGTGTGATGCCTTCTCTCAGGAATCGTATGTAGTTGAGATTACTGCTATTGTTCGGATATCCGGGAGTTTCGAAATTTTGGTTCGTGACAGGATCTCTCGTTACCTGGGCGGAGAAGTTACTGATATTTCTGTAATTACAACTGGAAGAAGTATAGCTGTATACTCTATTCGTTCCTCCGCCGGAAAAGTAAAGATTATCAGGGCCTCCGTCATTGTCTCCCCAGCCGAATCCATGGAAGTAGGTCCCATCCGGCCGTCTTACCTGGGTAGCGTCTCCGTCGTTTCGCATTCCTACCGTAGCCCATACTCCTGATCCGTACACTGTACAGGACGTATACTGATCATTCCCAACACCTGTATTGGGAAGGTCGTTGCATGTTTCAATAAACTGACTATGATCGTGAGACAGTACATATACACTGTCAATATTGCTGTCGGACGGATCATCGGAGAGCGTTATTGAGGCATTTTTGTCATCCTTGTTGTATACCAGGATGAGTGCCCCTACCGGTACAGAAGCCCACTGGGCATCCATGGAAAATCTGGAATGTCCTCTGGCAATACCTTTGCCGGTAACAGGTCCTCCGGAAAAATCTCCGTTGTTGTCATCAAATTTCCAACCTCTGATATCTACTCTTGAACCCGGACAGCCTACTACGAGAAATTCAATATATTCTTTTGTCCCGCTTGGGCCATTCGAAAATTCATTGATAATGACTCCCTGTTCCTGGGCTTTCGCATAAGAGATGATCAGAGAAAAAATAAATACGAATAGTGAGGTATTGATTTTCATAGAAATAATTACTTTATGATTTGGATAGCTCTTTTCTCACTTTTTCCGGAAGAGGTTACAACCGATACTATATAAGTGCCATTGGCCAGGGAGGATAGATCCAGCAGGTGTTCAATACTTCCTGGTGTATGGGAGAGCTCTGTATGGATCTGTGTGACAGAAAGCATGTCGTAAATGTCTACGGTCACCGTAGAGTGCTCGTCCATCGTTAGTGCCAGTGACAAAGGCCCAGATGATGGAACCGGATACAGGTGTAACCATGGAGCGCTTTCCTGTTTTTGAAGATAGATTGTATTGGAGTAGTTAAACTGGCTGTCCAGATCAATTTGCTTCAACCGGTAATAGGCATTGTTTTTAAACTGCTGGTCGATGAAGCTATATTCCTGGATAGCTTGTGTAGTGCCGGCACCGTCTATCCATCCTATTGATTCGAAGTTAATTCCATCCAGAGATTTTTCTATTTCAAATCCCATGTTGTTGGTTTCAGACGCGGTTGCCCATAAAAGATTTCCGGTTCCATGGTCGGTATTCCCGGTAAACGAAAGGAAGGAAACCGGGAGGGTAACGCAACCTGGTCTTTCGGGTACTGCGCTGGAAGTGGTGATCCGGATATCATCGATAAAGAATCCTTCATCAGATCTGTCAAAATTACTGGCACTACCTGTACTTATTGCATTATTAAAAGCAGAACAACTTCCCGCTCTGATGGATACAATTCTTACACTAAAACTGGAAGTGTTTGCGGGAAGGTCCAGTGTGACAGGATTCGGCATGGTATAAGAATTACATCCGGAAGAAGGACCTCCGGCGGGAGCTCCTGTTGTCCCCCAGTTCCAGTTAGCATCTCCAAATCCACTTACTCTTGCAATGACGGTCCAGGCTCCTCCGTTGATGCTGGTGAGAATGGCGGCTCCTTCTCTGGTGTCAAGTCCTGGACCGCTTCCATTTCGTACGCGGTGATAGATTGAGAACTTAAGATCGTTGTATCCTGAGACGTCTACGTTATTTAGGGTCAAAGTATTAGATTCTCCTACTCTCCCTACTCTTGCGGATCTGCTTCCCGATCTTGCCGTTTCGGCATTCACTGCTCCTCCTGCGTAAGCCCAGTTGTCTGCGTTTGGACAAGCGGTGTTTTCAAACCCTTGAAAATAAAGGGTGTTTTGTGCAACGACTGTTTGCTGATATCCGGTAATGAAGATCAACAACAATGTGATAAAGTGAAGTACGATAGTTTTCATAATGATTTTAGAATAGTCATTGTTTTAGTGAAACTGTTGCAAAATTCCGATTTGTATAAGTGGTGTTCAATTTTAAGATGTGCCGGAACTTACAATAGTTAATTGTTAAGGAATTGTTACAGAATAAATATTCAGATTCCAGGAGTCTGTTAAATAGAAGGATAAGTATAAAAACCTTATTAATACGATAGTGATTGTTTACTGTAGCGAATGATGTTTGCAATAAAATAACATTCAGGCTTGCCGGCAAACGGTTTATTGTCCATAACTTGGCTGCCGATGAAATACATTATCTCCATTATAATAGCGATATCATTGGGCTCCTGTGCAACCTATTATAGTATTCCTGGGAGTACCCATCAGCTTATCCCGGTACATCCTTCTGTTCGGGATACTACAATACACTATATGATCGCACCTTATAAAAAGGGCCTGGATAGTTTGATGAACGAAGTCGTGGGATATACGGAGGTAGATCTTTTCCGGGAACTTCCGGAAGGTTCCCTGGGGGATTTTGTGTGTGACGAACTTCTTGAATTTGCCAGAAAAGATACCTTGCGAAAAATCGATTTCTGTTTCATGAACCAGGGAGGGTTTCGTATTCCTTACATTGTAAAGGGAACAATCAGCAGAGGTCAATTATATGAGTTGCTGCCATTTGAGAATGCGCTGGAAATTATTGAAATGGATGGACATTCCTGCAAACAGCTATTGGATAAGGCGGCACAACAGGGAGGGGCTCCTGTATCGGGAGTTCGTTTTAAGATCACCCGGGAAGGAGCAACGGAGATTATTATAAATGAAAAAGCCTTTGATCCTGCGGCACGTTACTATATTCTTACCAATGATTATCTCGCCAATGGAGGAGAGGAAATAATGAAACAAGCCCTGAGCAGGCAGCCGCTCAATTGGAAGATGAGAGAGGTGGTGATTGAACGATCGCTCTTTAAGTATTTGAATGGGGATACTATTAAAACGGTGAAAGATGGGAGAGTGGTCAACGTATACTAGAAGAAATTTTTTGAAAACGGGTACGGCTGTAGCCCTTACGGCTGCTCTTGAAGGAATTCCCTTTTTTGTGAAGGGAAGCGATCAAAAGAAAATAAAGCTTACCATTTTGCATACCAACGACTGGCATAGCAGGATAGAACCATTTCCTGCGGGAGATAAAAAATATTCAGGATTGGGAGGGGCTGAAGCAAGAGCAGTCCTGATCCGCAGGATCCGTTCTGAAGAGGAACATGTACTGTTGCTGGATGCAGGGGATATTTTTCAGGGAACTCCTTATTTTAATTTTTATGGCGGTGAACTGGAATATAAGCTTATGTCGGCAATGCAGTATGACTGTATTACGTTGGGAAATCATGATTTTGACAATGGCATAGACGGCTTGTTGAAGCAGTTGCCGCATGCTACATTTGGATTGGTGAATTGTAATTATGATTTTTCTGCGACGAAACTGGCAAAAGTGGTCAGCCCTTACAAAATTATTGAGAAGGGACCCTTAAAAATAGGGATAACAGGTGTTGGGATCGAACTGAGTGGATTGGTGCCGGACCGGTTGTTTGAAAATATAGAATACCGTAATCCGGTAGAACATGCTAACAGGATCGCTCATTATTTAAAGGTAAAAGAGCGGTGTGACCTGGTTATTTGTTTGTCACATCTCGGATTTGATTATCCGCATGATAAAATAAGTGATCAGCGTCTGGCGGCTCACTCGGAAAATATAGATCTTATTATAGGAGGACATACGCATACGTTCCTGGACCGTCCTGTTAGTGTATTGAACAGAACAGGAAAACCTGTTTTGATCAATCAGGTAGGGTGGGCCGGCATTAATCTCGGACGTATTGATTTTTCATTTGATAAACATCATAGGTCATTTCTGAGTCATCAATCGACAGTACATCCGGTTGGGCAATTGTTGTAACAAACGAAACAACTATAGTTGACGAAGGAAATTCAAGGAACAGGAAACAGGAACAGAAAACAGATGATTCTACGATTCAGTTTCCTGTTCCCTGTTTCTGTTTCTGTTTACTGTTCCTGTTCCTGTTTCTGTTTACTGTTCCCTCCCTTTTAAAAAGGATTACCAGAAGTCCGAAGGGGAAATGACTTTTGCCTTGGTCGCCAGTTTTACCCCTAGCATAATTTCGTGTGAACCTTTGGTATAATTGCTGAGCCCTGAGGTCGTAAGGTCATAGGAGTATCCTACTTCCAGTGTGTTTTTGAGATTGATTCCTGTAAGCAGTACAAGAGCATCAGACTTTCGGTAGCTGAGACCAGCCCACCATATTTTTTGAAACCTGATTTTAGCATTCAGGTCTACCTGCAAGGCAGAAAAAGGAACGGTCTTTACAAGTACGGATGGTATAAAACTCCAATCCCTGTTCAGTCGTACGGAGTAGCCTGCGGTTGCATACAAATGATTGCGAAGAGCTCCTGAAAATCCCATCTTGCTGGTCAGTAACTGTGTCGTAGAAATTCCGGTAAAGAACTTATCAGAGGAAAGCCATATTCCTGCCCCCATATCCGGCTGTACTCCATTGAAATAACCCACAGCAGGATCTGTAATGTCGTCTCCGAAGTTCAGCCTGTTGGGATTCAGATTATACTGGATCATGCCTGCAGAAGCACTCATGGAGAGTGACCATTGACGGGTCAGAGGAAGGTAATATCCATAACTGGCATATAGACTGTGCCGGGCAAGTGCTCCCAGACGTTGTCCGTTTACAGAAGCTCCTATAAAATGATGAGGCCGGTCCATTTTATTGCTGAACTTTTTATCGTGTCGTCCGTGTACTTTGTTAAGTGGAGTATGGGCAGTCAGATAATAATTTTGTGGAGCACCTTGTATTCCTGTCCATTGCTGACGGAAAGAAGTTTTAATATCGGCATAATCTTCTGTACCGCCGGCTGCCGGATTGATCAGAAAATAATTCATCATGTACTGACTATACTGGCCTTGCTGCTGGCCATAGGAGTGTACTGCCCAAAAGAAGGACAGTGCAGGAACGACGATCTTGAAAAATATTCTGTACATTATTTTAAAAGGGTAATGTAACCTTTAAGAGGTTCATGCCCGTTTTTGTGAATGTTCAATACGTAATAATAGGAAGAGGCCGACAAAGCTCTTCCGTTGCGGCTGCCGTCCCATGGAACAGGATAGCCAGGTTCACTTTTGAATACTAATTCTCCCCATTGATTATAAATTTCCAATACCGCTTCGGGAAAAAATTCGATGTTACGGATATTGAATACATCATGGATCCCGTCTCCGTTGGGAGAGAAAGCATTCGGTACATCCACGCTGTAAATGGAATCGATCACGACCAGGTGGGAGATACTGTCCCGGCAGCCTTTTTCATTTATTATTACGAGGTTACTTGGATATCTGCCGCTGTACTGGTAGTAGTGGGTGGTATGGTATTCATATTCGGCCGGAGAAGAATCGCCGAAATCCCACTGGTATTGAATAGCTCCCCGGGAAGAGTTCTGAAAAGAAATGACCGGGTCGGCGATGGTTGCCGGTTGGGGACTTATCTCGTAAGAAGCATAAGGCATCTCGTATGCTTCGATCTGTTGTTGAACAGAATGCTGGCATCCTGCATCTGAGGTAACGGTCAATTGAATACTCTCCGTTCCGGATCGCTGGAGACACCAGGATAATTCTTCGGCGGAACCTATGAGAGTGGCACCGGCTTTCCATTGGTACGATTGGATCGATCCTCCGGGAATATTGCTCTGGTTAGTTGTTTGGAGGCATAGCGGAGGACATCCCGTGGGGTGATCGATCGTAAAGCCTGCCGTGGGTATTGGAGTGATATGGATCACCTTTTCAAGTGTGTCTGTACAGCCGTGGTCAGAAGTGACGACCAGCGAGATAGGATAAGTTCCCGTATGTGTATACTTGTGGAATGCCTGTTGGGAAGTGTTGGAGTGTGGAGTATCCCCAAAGTTCCAGTTCCAATGGGTGATCATGCCTGGAGAGGCAATGGATGATCCCTCTGCAGGATGGAGGTCTGTTTCTACACAGGCCGGGAAAGGAATTTGGAAGGAGGCCTGGGGAACCGGATATACAGTGATCAGTTGTGTTTTACTACTTTCGCATCCCTGAGGAGTAGTTATTTTCAGCGTGACGGGATAGGTACCGTGCTGGGAGTACCGGTAATGAGGAGAAGAAGCATAAAGAGCTACGGAACCGTCTCCCATATCCCATTCCCATTGAGTGATCGGGTCTGAGGCGGTAGACGCATCGGTAAAATGGACCGTGTCGTACAGACAGACCTCGTGGTGAAACAGGAAGTCTGCATTCTCCTGTTTCAGAATATCGATCTGCTGCGTAACAGAATCTTTACATCCGGTGCTGGAAGTTACCACCAGCTTGACTTGATAAGCACCTGTATTACTGAAGACATGATTGGGGTGCTGATCGTCAGAAGTATTGTGTGAGCCGGAGAGCGGATCATCGAAATGCCATTTCCATTGACTTACGGAAGAACGTTGGGGAAGCAGGACAGTAGAGAGATCGGAGAAATCCTGCCGTTGACAAGCCACATTGTTTAGAATAGAAGAATAGACCGCATGGATGGAGTCCGGCCTTAGTTCATAGATCATGGTGCCGCTGCATCCATTGTAGGAGGTAAAGGTACATTCGTATCTTGTACCGGCTACCGGTTGGGAGACGGTTAGTTCGTTCACTCCGTTAAGGTCTTGTCCGATGATGGCTGCGTTTTGTTTTACGAGTGAAAAAGAACCGTCTATTTCCCGCCAGTCATACGTTTTAAATCCGTGAGGTGCTGCGATGGTGACTGGTGCTCCCGGACAATAATAGGCTACGGTATCTCTGGTGGCCGAAGAAGTGGAAATATAGCTGTAAGCCATATGGTGTCCGGTATAGCAATCCATGGTCATGAATTCGATCGTGATTGTCTGTCCGATATGGGCGCTCAGATCGATCACATCGGTGATCCACGGTGTATTGCTTACTTCTCCGCAGCTATTCCATTGGAACCAGGAAACATTGGAGGCTACTCCCGGATAAAGACGGTAATTACCGCAGACGCCACCGACTT
>CAYTGJ010000067.1:19611-23113 GCA_964437245.1 uncultured Chitinophagaceae bacterium | reverse complement strand
TAGTGGTTGTTCGTTTCGGTGGCAGTAGCCCAGCGGAGAAGATTTCCGTTCTTCGTATTCCCGGCGGTAAAGTATAACCAGGCAACGGGAGCAGGAGTAGTATTGCAGGTCACATTGATCTGTGATCCCTGGTCGGGGGTAATCCCGAGAACGCTTATAAACCCGGTGTTCGAAACAAATCCTCCGGCACAGGCGTCTACCGTACCAGTCCAGGTACGCTCCACCGTTGCATTGACCAGCAGAGGCGTAGCGGGTGTTGTATTCGTCATCGGCCAGGTAATTGTCCCTGAAGTCAGCGTTCCTCCATCGCTCGCCGAAAGGAACCCTACATTGGCAGGAAGAGGATCGTACAACTGAAGGTTAAATCCGGAATCGAGATGCGTGCTGAAGGCAGTGACCTGATGAGCAGCATACGAATCATTGTTCAAAGGATCTCCGTTGATAATTCCGGCATAGCCCGCCTGTACCGTCATTCCTGACTGGGATGCGAGAGGTGCTCCGGAAAAATTATTGAGCCATACACTTACGGTTCCACCACTTAATACTATTCTATAGGAGAACGCTCCGCCCGGTAATGAATAATTTCCGGAAGAGACCTCGGTTGTACCATTCCAGAATTTTATCTCAACGGTTCCCGCCCCGGAGTTCGGTTTAAACGTCACGTATATCCCGTTCCCAATAGCACCTCCGGTGTGACGCATTGCGACTCCGATCACGGCACTGGAAACAGGGGTGATCGTACCGGTAAGTATTCCGTCCGTACCATGCGAATACCCGTACGTCATTACGATTCCAGGACCATTCAGCGTTGTAAGTCTCCCGGACCCGAACGTAAAATTGGTACTACCCGATTGCCTTACCCAGTTAGTATTATTATTCAGCGAAGGGGTTGCAACAGAGCCGGAGGTATTGGTATATAACAGGCTGTATGAAATAGTACTTCCTATATCATAAGGCCCCGGTCCGCTGGTCACTGTTTTAGTGAGGGAGGAAGGTGGTGGCGGAGGTGGAGGCAACGGGTTACAGGTCACCGTCACGGTATCTCTTATAATGGCCGGAGATTCATTGGTTGCACTGATAGAAGCTACGTTGATCAGATCTGTATTGATCGGACAGCCACCAAACGATGCTTCGTCGTTTACTGTCACCCAATATTTAAGAAGTCCCACATCGTTGATCCTCATGGAAGGGATGGTCCAGGTAATGGTTCTGGTACCAGCGTTGTAAGTAGCCGTCACCCCGAGTGTAGAAGCTTCCAGGAAGCCGCCCCAGGTTACTCCGGGAGGAAGTACATCGGTCATGACCACATTTTCCACTTCTCTTCCCGATACAGGTCCATCGCCCAGAATTCTTCTCCAGGTATAACCGTCCCACTCTTCGACCAAAATGTTTGGAACCGTTTTGGCTACCGTTGCACAGGCATTTTTATGAAGTTTTGTAACGGGGATATCAAGATTATAAGGATCTGTCCAATCGTTGGTAATCGGGAAATAAGGCGCTCCGTCTGTAGCAGAAGCGGCATTGTCTGCAGACCAATCGTCCAGCCAGTTGTGGTTGGCCCAGGAAGCATCGTGCATATTCCACACTCCCCGCAGCATCATAGTGCCGCCTTCATGGATCCTTCCTGTAAGACCGCTATACCTCAGCAGGTGCGGAGTAGTAGTTGCCAGCTGATTGGCAAACTGAAGAATCAACCGCTGGTTCCATGATCCCTGCGGACTCGTTCCGGGATTAAGATTCTGCTGCGTCACCGTCACTCCTGAAGCCAATCCTCCTTCGTATATCGTATTGTTCAGCGACCAGGCAGCATTTGCATCCTGCAGAAAATAAGAGATCCTGTAGTTTCTATAATTAATGTATGCTTCGTGTGCACCATGGTACAACCTGAACTTCAACCCAAGTGAATTACTGCTTGCAGGAGTACCATTGTTGGCAAACGCTACGTTCACTCCGGGACGTCCTCCATTCAAAAACGGTACCGGACGATTGCCGAAATTCAACGTATATTCTACCGTCTGGCCAGGATTAGCTTCCCGGACATTTGCATTTTTATCAATGTATAAAGGACGCTGCACGATGTCTACACAATTACGCTCCATCACATCCGTGGTATTGTTCGGATACTCATTGCTCGTCCAGCCGCTTCCGTTCGCACAGGTAATATTGGCTACATTGCAGATACGGCCTGTAGCATCCTCGTTCACTCTCAGAACTAATGTCACTTCCCCTTTTGTAGCAGCAAGGCCTCCGGTCACAAATCCCGGAACATTTGCGAGGTTCCAGGTCACCATTCCTCCGGAATGTGTTCCTCCGTGAGAAGCCGAAACAAAACTCATCCCTGCCGGAATAGCATCCGTGATGCTTACACCTGTCGCTGCTACCGAGCCATAGTTCCGGTATGAAATCGTATACGTTACCTCATCTCCCGGATAAGCAAATGTTTTATCTACCGCTTTGTAGACTTTCATATTGGCCGCAGGCTCAATGCTGCAAGGAGAATGATGATTCCCGGAAAGCGTAAGCATGCCCAGCCACCGGAAAAATCCGTGGAAATAAACAGGAGTAGATGTCAGATAACCAGTAGTCCCATCCCATTCAATGACACACTGGCGGAACATCTCCCCCATCAGGTCGAAATCCTGCGAAACAATGGCAGCCGGAGCACCACAACCCTGCAGCCAGTTTAAGGTAAATGTGGAAGCCGGTACTCCTGCCGGAGAATAATAATACCGCAAGGTCAAAGGACCTTCAAAGGAAATGGACGGAGCTGCGTATACATCACATCCTTGTCCTCTGGACTGAGGACTTTTAAGAAAGTTAGCAAGCGTAAGGCCCAGATCACGTTCATATGTATTTCCTCCGGCTACTACTGTATGAGAGGCAGGATTCCATGAATTGGCCGGATTGCCATGCCATATATAATTTAAAATCGTACGCCACGGTGTCCTGAAATCTTCTCCGTCACTGTAGTTGGTAAATACAGGAGTTGTCCCAGTCAGATTCACGGTCCCTGTGATCGGAAGTATTCCTTGTCCGTTGATCTGCCCCATCAGCCAGTCAGAAGAGGCTTCGGCCCGGCGAAACTGATCTACATTCCAGGGAATGTCTGATGCATCGCCTTCTACCAGAAGAAAATCTCCGAAACATTTGAAATAAGCCGGCGCAGCATAATCGATCCTCGTTCCTGCGGGTCCCGCAAATTCAGGCCCTTCCGGACACAGTCCGGTCGCCCATCCTGTCATTTCTCCCGGACCGGTATTTCCGTTTTTGAAATATCCGTCAAACCCAATTGATCCGGATACTCTTCTGCAATCTCCTAACCCACGGTCATGTTTTTCTACTAATCCCCGGATCACCCTCAATAATTCTTCTTTGTAACTGATGGGATTGCCGCAGGCATCGTTGATCCCCATCAGGTCTCCCCATTGTTTCCATCCGATATAGAGTCCCATTGCAATGTCAAAACTCCCATCGGTAGCCGCATCGCTGTTATCTTTCAGTG
>CAYTGJ010000067.1:13583-19601 GCA_964437245.1 uncultured Chitinophagaceae bacterium | reverse complement strand
GGACCATAGGCATACGCAGGATCAGGAATAACACAATCTCTGTAGCGGGGATATTTGATCATCCGTTCGTCGTGTATTCTCATCCAGAGGCCGTCAAACGTGGTTTTATCGGCCATTTCTGCCGCTGCCAGCAGACCGTATCCGTCTCCTTCCGAACAGTCGTAAGGACAGCCGATATTGCAACGGATGTATTGCACTCCTCCCCAGGTATTTCCTGTATAGACAAAGGCATTGGCCATGATCTGCCAGGCATCACGGATACGTTGTTCCATCTCGGCATGAGTAACTCCCGGAGAGTTTACCGAAGCCAGCGTAGCACGATCAGTACCGTAATCAAGAAATTGCGGGAAAGGCATTTTAGGATTACCTGAATTGATGTACACAGGAACCTGTCCGGAAGCTATATTAACTATAAAAACACCACCTAAGATCAGGGGCAACAGACTTGTAAAAATATATCTGACTCTTTCTTTCATTGTTACAGCACCTATAAAACAAGCTGTTATATTTTTATTATTTATTGGTTTAATACTAAATATCCGTTAAAGTAACCGGTAATCAAAGGAATTTTTCATAAAATTAAATTCATAACCAACTGAACAACAATAAAATAATGATTTTTTGTAGCGGTTGAACGCTAATAGAAAAGGTGTACACGAAGCTCATTCTTCTTATAAACCAGCCGGTTGAAATACCTCTTTATCCCATATAAATACCGGTTGCTTACCAGACAACTCTGCTCATTTCTTTTCAGGAGTTCCTTCTGAAGCATTGCATGGCTGTTTTTTACCTTGAGGCAAACATGCTGGGTGTTTAATTACGCTTTAGCGATTCCTCAAAACTCTTTTAAAAGGGCTGATCCTTTCCTAGTTTTCTATTTCTCAGGTCATTCTTTTCAGTAAATCATCTCTTCAGTAATGTCTTTGATTACCTTCTGTTACCTGTTTTTTTAGTTTTCAGCAATTTCTCAATAGATGTTTGTTCTGTTCATCCCCTATTTGTGAGAATATAAACTAACTGTACCAGGCTCTTTATCCTTTTGCCGTAAGGGTATTTCTCCCTTCTTTGCTCCAAGAAAAAAGAGAGGGGGTAGTGAATTCCCCTTTCTTTTGATTATTTTTGTGTCCTTTTTTAAGGATCCGAGATGAAGGCAGAAGCGCTTATTACACTTTACACTGCGGACGGTCTCACCAAAACCGTTTTTGACAGGTTAAATGCGCCCGATCCTCAACGTATCCAGCTAAAAGGGTTGACCGGAAGTTCCGATGCTGTGATAGCAGCTTCATTATATCAGCTCACTCAAAAAGGTCAGTTTTTTATCCTTCACGATAAGGAAGAAGCATTTTATTTTCTGAATGATCTGCAAAGCCTTCTCCCTGAAAAAGAAATCCTGTTTTTCCCTACTTCCTATAAAAAACCGTATCAGTTTGAGGAAACTGACAATGCCAATGTGCTTCAGCGTGCCGAAGTATTGAATACGCTCAATACCAAAAACGATGCGCTGCTGATCGTTTCCTATCCGGAAGCATTGACGGAAAAGGTAATCACCAAAAAATCACTCAGCTCGAATACCTTCCGCATCAAGACCGGTGACAAGCTGGATAGTAGTTTCTTAGCCGAATGGCTTGTTTCCTATGATTTTGAACGAACAGACTTCGTCTTCGAGGCCGGACAGTTTGCCGTGCGGGGAGGGATCATCGATATTTTCTCTTTCTCCAACGAATATCCTTACCGGATCGAGCTTTTCGGAAACGAGATCGAAAGCATCCGGACTTTCAATCCCGATACACAGCTTTCTGTCGAGAAAAAAGAACTTATTTCTATCGTTCCGGACGTACAAACCAAACTCCTCCAGGAAAAACGGGAGTCCTTCTTTGAATTTATTCCGGACACGTATTCGATCTGGATCAAAGACGTACGCCAAACGCTGGACATTGTAGAGAGGTCTTTCGACAAGGCTTCTTCCCAATATGAAAAAATGCAGTTGCAGGCCGGTGGGAATAACCTGATCACCGACCCGGAAACACTTTTTGAAAACTCTTCCCAACTGGCCAACCAGTTTGACAAGTTTCACTTAATAGAATTCGGAAAACAGTTTTTCTTTAAAACCGATGCACCTTATTCTTTTGCCATAAAACCGCAACCTTCTTTCAACAAAGAATTCAAACTGCTGGCAGAGGATCTTCTGGAGAAAAAGAATACGGGATATATCAATATCATCGCTGCCGAGTCGTATAAACAAACCGACAGGCTTACCACGATCTTTGATGAGATCGATACGGATATTTCGTTCCGCCCTCTGAACATAGGACTTAGGGAAGGATTCGTAGACGAAAACATGAAACTTGCCTGCTATACGGATCATCAGGTTTTCGAACGCTTTCACCGCTATAAAGCCAAAGAACGGTTCTCCCGTTCGAAAGCCATTACACTAAAAGAGCTTCGCTCTCTGCAACCCGGCGATTATGTAGCTCACTCGGAATACGGAATTGCGCGATTTGTAGGGTTGGAAAAGGTAGACAACGACGGACAGCAGCAGGAAGCCATACGACTTATTTTCAAAGACAACGATCTTCTTTATATCAGTATTCACCAGCTACACAAAATTTCCCGCTATAGCGGAAAAGACGGCGCACTACCACAGCTCAGCAAGATGGGGTCGGGGGACTGGGAAGCTAAAAAAAGCAAAGTAAAGAAACAGGTAAAGGATATTGCCAAGGAACTGATCAAACTTTACGCACTCCGGAAAGCCGCGCCGGGTTATGCCTACAGCAAGGATTCGTTTTTACAGGTAGAACTGGAATCTTCGTTCATATACGAAGACACTCCGGATCAGGCAAAGGCCACCCTGGATGTAAAAGTAGATATGGAAGCACCGCATCCCATGGACCGGCTAGTATGCGGAGATGTGGGATTCGGAAAAACAGAAATTGCGATCCGTGCCGCTTTCAAAGCAGTATGCGATAATAAGCAGGTAGCGATACTTGTCCCCACCACGGTACTGGCTATGCAGCATTATAAAACCTTCCGGGACCGGCTTAAAAATTTCCCTTGCGTAGTAGAATATGTAAACCGTTTCAAAACAACTACACAGGTCAAAGAAACACTCGCAAGAGTGGCCGAAGGGAAAACCAACATTCTGATTGGAACACAAAAGCTGATCGGGAAAAGTGTAAAATTCAAAGAGCTTGGTTTGCTGATCATTGACGAGGAGCAGAAATTCGGAGTAACGGTAAAAGAGAAACTCAGGGAATTCAAAGTAAACGTTGACACACTTACCCTGACCGCCACTCCTATTCCGCGAACACTTCATTTTTCGCTCATGGGAGCCCGTGATCTTTCCATCATTGCCACTCCTCCTCCCAACCGGCAGCCCGTGACCACGGAGATCCATGTTTTTGAAGAAGAACTCATACGTGATGCGATTGCCTACGAACTAAAAAGAGGAGGACAGGTATTCTTTGTCCATAACAGGATCTCTGACATTGATGAGATCGCCGGCACGATCAAACGACTTGTACCCGACGCACGAGTGGCCATAGGTCATGGACAAATGGAAGGAGATAAGCTGGAAAAAATAATGCTGGGTTTTGTGGAACATGATTATGATGTGCTTGTGTCCACTAACATCATTGAATCCGGCCTCGATATTCCCAATGCCAACACCATGATCATCAACCGTGCTCATATGTTCGGTCTTTCAGACCTTCACCAGATGCGCGGCCGGGTGGGACGCTCCAATAAAAAAGCATTTTGTTATCTGCTCACCCCTCCTGTAGCCAATCTTCCGGCAGACTCCCGTAAGCGCCTCAGTGCACTGGAAGAGTTTTCCGATCTTGGAGACGGTTTTAAAGTAGCCATGCGGGACCTGGATATCCGCGGAGCAGGAAACCTGCTGGGTGCCGAACAAAGTGGTTTTATCAGCGATATAGGATTTGAAATGTATCACAAGATACTGGACGAAGCGATCCAGGAGCTGAAAGAAACAGAATTCCGGGATCTTTTTGCCAAAGAGATCGAACAAAAAGAATTAAAAGCCCTGAGCCCTGATTGCACGATCGAAACGGATCTTTCGATCATTATACCGGATGATTATGTCAGCAACATCACCGAGCGACTGAGCTTGTATTCCTCTATCGACAGTTTGAAAAGCCCTGAAGAGCTGGAGATGTTCCGGATCTCGCTCATCGACCGTTTCGGGCCGCTGCCTTCACAGGTGGAAGATCTTCTCAATACAGTGCAGATGCGCTGGAAAGCGGAAAGACTCGGCTTCGAAAAACTGGTATTAAAAGGCGGCGTGCTGAAAGGATATTTTGTACCTGGAGAAAACGAGTCTTATTACAAATCGGAAGTATTCGGTACCATCCTCACACATGTGCAGACTCATTCCAAAACCTGCCGGCTGAAAGAGCTCTCCAAAAAACTGATCCTGTTTGTGGACAATATCAACAGCATTGAGAAAGCGACGGCTCTTCTGGAAAATATTCTTGAAAAGGTATCCTCTCCTCAGGCAAATGCTTAATCTTCTCCCCCTGTTGGTTTTATCTGAAAGAATGCCTTTCTTGTCCATCAATATAGTATAGCAAACAACCTAACGTCTTTCCGATAATGTTATCTCTAAAGCACCTTCTTAGTGTTTCGTTATTTCTCTGCGTCTTTTCTTCCGCCTATGCGCAAAACCGCTACCAGTATTCCCTGGATCTGAAAACAGTGAAAGACGACCAGGTAAAAGTGGAGTTGCGTTGTCCGGAAATAAAAGAATCTTCTGCACTCTTCGTGATTCCCCGCGTGATCCCCGGAAGTTATTCCTGGAAAGAATACGGCCGGTTCCTGACCAAAATAAAAGGGACAGACCTCTCCGGAAAAGAGATCAAAATCACGCGAAAAAAGAATCTTTTCTATATTCCAAAGAATGCCGATAAACTGCATAAACTGGAATACTGGGTCAACGATACCTGGGATGATACGAATACGCAACAATTCGTATTTCAGCCGGGAGGCAGTAATATAGAAGAAGGTAAAAATTTTGTCCTGAACGGGCATGCGTTCTTCGGTTATTTTGAAGGCTACAAAAATCTCCCGTTCGAACTCTCCATTTTAAAACCGCATTATCTGTACGGATCAACCTATCTGAAAAAAGAAAATAAAAGCACCGAAGAAGATTTCTATACTATACGGGATTACGAAACCCTTGCGGACAATCCGATCATGTATTGTCAACCGGATACGGTATCGTTCCAGTTGGATGATACCAAGATCGTGGTATCCAGCTATTCCAACACAGGAGTCGTCAAAGCCGATAGCCTCGCACACTGGCTTCGGCCTCTGACCGTTGCGCTCAGAAACTTTCTCGGGAAACTTCCGGTTTCCGAATACCAGTTCCTTTTTTATTTCGGTTCGGAAAACCAATTGGTAAAAACACCGGGAAAAGGCCTCAGCGGATATGGAGCACTGGAACACAATCACTGTTCTTTCTACTATCTTCCCGAAAAACCCCGGGGGAAAACCGTGAAGGAGATCGTACAGGATGTAGCCGCTCATGAATTTCTTCACATCATCACTCCGCTCAATATCCATAGCGAAGAAATTGCAGATTTCGATTTCCGGAAGCCGAAAATGTCGCGGCATTTATGGATGTATGAAGGAGTGACGGAATACCTCTCCTGGCTGGTAAGAGTTCAGAACAACCTGGTGACAAGGGACGAGTTTATCGAGGAGATACGGGATAAACTAAGTGCAGCCGAACAATACGGGATGTTTTCCTTCACCCAGATGAGCCAAAAGGTATTGACCCCCGAATACCAGGAAAAATACATTGACGTATACCTGAAAGGGGCTGTGATGGCCATGATGATCGATCAGCTCATTATGAAACACTCGGATGGAAAAAAAGGGTTAAAGCACGTTATGTTGGAGCTTATGCAGAAATACGGACCGGAAAGAGCATTTGCAGACGATGATTTTTTCGATGAATTTGCCTCCATGACCTATCCGGAAGTACGATCGTTTATCCGGAAA
>CAYTGJ010000067.1:0-13573 GCA_964437245.1 uncultured Chitinophagaceae bacterium | reverse complement strand
ATATTGAAGGCACAGAACCGCTTCCCCTAAAAACATATCTGGATTGGTTCGGCTATCAATACACATCCTCTGTACGGCTCGATACTTATTTCATGGGTTATTTCTCTTATTCCCTGAACCCACAGCAGCAACTGGAAATTGGCGATGTACAGCAAAGTAATCAGTTAAAAAAAGGAGATATTATTCTCCAGATCAACGAAACGGTCATCACTCCCTCCTCCTGGTTGTTCGTCTCTGAAAATTACATGCAGTTCAATACTTCTCCGGATCCCCTGACAGTATCGATCCTGCGCAACGGAGAAGTAAAGACGTTTCAGATAGTTCCTTTTCCCGGAACCAATATAAAAAAACATGTGATCACTCCATTCAACACTGATCCCGAGGCACAGCGATTAAAGGAGATCTGGCTGACAGGAGAATATGCCGATTAACGCAATCTTTTTCTACACTAAAAAAGGCCATACCTGGATATTCAGGATATGGCCTTTGGGGAAACCCAACTACACCTCTCACTACTCTATTCTGCTATCACTTTACCAACACCTGATGCTTCCCTATCATTTTATTGTTTTGAAATACACATACCAGATACATATTACCTGATTCCGGCAACTCGATCGGATAGTTTTCCCATCCCCCGCTCGAAGAGATTGTATAACTTCTCAGCTTTTTCCCCATCAGATCGAACACCGCGGCTTCCATAGACTCCTGTGAAGAAGTAGCCACTCTCAGGGTAACGCTTGTTCCATCCGACGGATTCGGATAAATACTTGTCTCTACCGTTTGCAGGGTAACGTCCGAAAATATAATCTTCGAATAACGATAGCTTCCGTCAAAATCCGTTTGTTTCAGCCGGTAGTAATTGATCCCGTTTTCCGGCCGGACATCCGCATATACATACTCCACCGGATAGCTGCTTGTACCATTGCCCTTGACAATATCCAGCGTTTCCCAACGATCGGCATCAGCACTTCTTTCAACTGCAAAATAATCGTTGTTCTTTTCCGTTAACGTTGTCCAGTTGAGCATAATCCCCTCTTCTGTTCTGTGTGAGGTGAACGAGGTCATCTCTACCGGCAGCGGTGATACAGGGCAGGAAATAACCCGGTAGGAAATTCCTGGACCTTCGATCTGGATCGATATGGATGGGTCCAGCGAAGCCACCGTCACCGAATTACAGTTTGTCTTATTCGTATAAGAATTACCGCCGGACAGTACTGTTCCATTTCCTCCCTCGTTCGGAAGATCAAAGAAATTTCCTGAAAATCCCGGAGCATTTACTGTTCCCTGAAGTGTATACAGAGAGGCAGGAATATTCGAACCGGAAAATATAATATCGTATCTCACTCTATAGTTAAAATTGTATCCATACGGACAATTTGTCGAAGATGGAACGACTTCCACCGGCGTTACCGAAAGGGTAACACTATATCCATTTGCAGAATTTACCACACACTGGGCCAGAGATTCGTTTGTGGTCCCTGCCGCAAACGAAAATACCAATCCGCTCCCGAAAAGATAGTTTTTGATCGTATTAATGTGCTTGTTCATAACATTGCTTGCTTGTTATGGATATTAACGGAAGGACTCACGAAAGCTTTCGGCTTTTTAGTTGACCAGAGGCGGAAACAAGCTAAGTGGTATCTTTCACTCGACGAACGGTAAAGCAGCACAGAGGGCTTAAAACAACCTTAAAAAATGCGGTGAAAATCAGTGCTCCTCCTCCGTAAAGCAGGATAAAGGAAACGGCTTTAATTCCCCAAATGCATTTTATGCATAAAACGGTGAAAAACGGGGGAAAGCATTACTGCGATCGAAGATAAAAATGCTACTCCACTGTACAGTGCATATACGGAAGCGAATATTTTGGAAGCATCGTCCGGCATCGGGTCTACCGGTCCCATTCCGGTCAGGATCATACTGGCGTTCAGCAACGCATCCACCCAGGATAATCCGGCAAAAAAGCAGTATCCGAGTACCCCCAGCAGCAGAGAAAAAAGAATAAAAAACAACGACAACAGCAGCGAGCGCAAAAGCCGCTTGTAAAAGACCTTCCTGGAAGCCAGAGGTTGATTTTTATGTTCGTACATAGCCGTATTGTAGTATATCAGGTTACCCCCAAACTTTTGTTCCTTCCGTGCAATTCTTGCACATTTCTATTTCATCCCGTGATTTCATGAGTGTGTTCCGGAAAGCATTGTATGGCTCTCCGTTCCACAATTCCCGGAAACTTTGCTGGCTCACATCGCCAAGGCGGTGATGCGCATCTTTGTCAAAACAGCAAGGGACTACCTTTCCATCCCAGGTCACCACACAGGAATGCCACATTTTCCAGCAGTTGTTTTCCATCTCGTTTTTGATCGTATAGGTACCGTCCTGTTGCTTATGATACCTGGAAAATTCCTGCAGGTCAGGGATCAGCTCCGAGCCATGCTGATAGTCGTATATCTGAGCAGTTTTCAGCCCGACTTCGTCTACGCCGTATTCTTCGGCAAGCTTTTTTACTTCTTCGATCTGATGCTGATTAGGTTTCACCACAAGGAACTGGAAAATGACATGCGGCGTTTTTGACTTCAGGGCTTTCTTCCATTTCATGATGTTCCGGGTCCCTTCCAGTACTTTACTAAGCTGACCACCCACTCTGTACTGCTGATACGTTTCCTGTGTAGTGCCGTCGATGGAAATGATCAGCCTGTCCAGCCCCGACAATACTGTCTTCCGGGCATTTTCATCGGTCAGGTAATGTGCATTGGTAGAAGTTGCCGTATAGATCTTTTTAGAAGCTGCGTACCGGACCAGTTCCAGGAAGGAAGGATGCAGATAAGGCTCTCCCTGAAAATAAAACACAAGGTACCAAAGTGTTTTCGACAGTTCATCGATCGTTTTCTTAAAAAGGGCGTCCTGAAGCATACCGGTAGGTCTGGTAAAAGATCGTAATCCGCTGGGACATTCCGGACACCGGAGATTGCAGGAGGTAGTGGGTTCAAAAGAAATACTTACCGGCAAGCCTTTGATGCGGGCTTTTCCGACAAGACGGGAATAATAATAGCTGGCCAGCACTCCTGCCGCATTCAGAACACGTAAGGGAGTAGCTTTGGAAATAAAATTAAGACCATCGTTAAAATTCCTGTTCATTAAAATATTTTCGTAAAACCAACACTTAAGCCATGACCGGAAGATTTACCGGGCAATACAAAATATTCAAACGCAAACAAATTAGTGGAAATGATGAAGCTGTTGCCAAATTTTTTCAAAAGACCGATCTCATAGTCAAACCGGCCGAAGCCTCCGTATGAAACCGTATTGACAAGGGTAAATCCTTTCCCCAGAAAATCGGCCCCTCTCACATATACCTGAGGGATATAACCGGGCATCAGCATATACCGGACCCCTACGGTACGGGTAAACCGTTTGTTGGGAAACATCACATAGTTAGCATGGATGACAGAAGGTAAAAACATAGTACGGTCTTTTACATCAATGCCCAGCCCTGTAGCTTTGGCCACACTGTCTACGGTAATATCCGAAACGATCGAAGAACCATCTCCCAACAGGTCATCAAGCAGCACTCCATTGTACCGGTAAGTAGTATTCTCTCCGTGATAATGCTTCACTCCTTTCCAGGCGATCACACCGATATCCCGTACTTCCACATTCAACCTGTTTTTTTTATGCTTCATGGAAAAGGAAAGATTCAATCCGGCTCCCATTCCATGACTTTTCAGAAAAGAGCCGCTGCTATCGTACGGATACCGGTAAAAGCTCATATCCCCATGGTAATCTACATATTGTCCGGAAGGTTCGGTATATAGTTTCCCTTCATTCATTTTCATCTCCATGTAATTTCCGCCCCTGATCAGAGATAGTGCTGCTCCAAGCGTATATTTACCGTCTTTCAGTTCTTTTTGGACCCCACCGTATATACTCTGGTAATCAAAAAAACGAATGTTTGTCCGGCTCAGATCCGCTTCTCTTCCTGCATACGAGGCATTGCCTCTGAAAATAAGCTCGAAAAAATCCGAAGGGAAACGGGCCCCTGCCACCACCCGCTGGCCTATTCCGAAAACATAGGTTAGTTTTGGAGCACTGTACGCTCCATGCAGGTAAATGCCTTCTTCCGCTCCCAGGCGATTACTTTTTTTCAACCGTGCGGATTCGTGATCTTTCATTTCATTGTCAATAAAATCTCCTCTGTATAACAAAGACTTTAAAAACCGGTTGGTCACAGAATTTGAATTGACGGCATATTCTCCCGAAAGGTTCACATAAAATTTGTAAGAAGGTACCCCCAGGCTATCTTTCTTATCCAGTAATAATCTTTCCATTTTATTGATCTCCATCTGTGCACTGGCACAAAAATCCATCAACAATAAAAAGGATAAGACGACTATTTTCTTCATTTAAAAATGGTTATATCTGCGTTTACTAAATTTATTTCTGCTCTCTATTTTTTATGTATGGCATAATCCATATCTCCGACCATTTTAAAATCAATGGAATAATCACTGTAGATCTTCATAAACGAGCTCGTCGGTTCTGTCGTAAATTCTATTTTAAAAATTACCCTGTCGGAATTATAAAGGTTATACATTTTTGTTTCATCTGCTTCGAAAATAACTTCCGAACTTCTTTTCTCAATCACGCGGTGTGCAGCATTGACCGGTGCCGCCATGATCGCATTGGGCAATGATTTCATCGAATCGGTGATTTCCCCGTAAGGGTTCAGAAAATACATTTTAAGTGCTGCACTCAACGGGAATCCGTTATTGACAAATATCTTGAAGGTTCCGCTGTGTACATTTTTCTTTTTGATCGCCGCCGTATTGAAAACCGCTGTATCACTCAGCACCAGCTGACTGGCCCTGATGGAAAGAGGCATTTCGATCTCCAGGAATGCTTTCATCAACGCTGATTTCTGAGCGAAGTCGTTGTACAACCCGTTATTCCCCGCCGGGTTGGTCGTTACCTGTGCACTGTAACTGACCTTATCAGGCAGCACATTAAGAAGTGCCGTGGCATTAGAGACCGTACCCGGGTTGAGGGTACTGAGTCCCGGAGCAGTGGCCCTGCCTACCGGGATCACTAACGGCAGAGGCGACAATACTGCCGACTGACCGGTCCGTGTACTGTAGGTACTCATATCGTTGATCGTGATAGCAGCGTCAATTCCAAAACCATTGTCTACGGTAAGATTCATATCAATATGTTCGAAATTCAGGGTGCCGCTTTCGATGCCTTTAAACAGTGCAAGATCCAGCACATCCGGGCCGATCGTAAACTGCCGCTGTCCCAGGTATCCTTCCACAGAAGTAGGTTTTAGTTCCTCCGCCGTCACCGTGACCATCACAAAATCGGACAATGACAATGCTACCGGTATCCCACTCGATTCGATACGCCCCGATAAGGTATAATAAAAAGTATTGTACTTATCTCCTGCAAGTCCGGTAAAATCCATTTCATACCCTTCCAGGTCAAAACGTACTTCCTTGTGAGAAGGATTTCCCGGCGAAGCGGCCGGCATACTGGTAGTCATCTCGAAAGGAACTCCGTTCTTGATTGCTTTCGGGATCTTATAGGTAAAATAGACTACGTCCTGTACTGTACTGCTCACCTCCATTTTCATCGCTCCTGATTCGATCACCGCTTTGGTCAGCAATACATCGCCCATTGCGGCGGCTGTGAGAGAAGCCTCTTCCTGCTTTTGCATCACATCCTGCGAAGGGAATACTGCGATCGCCGAATTTACCGTAACACCAGAGATCGTCATGACCACTTCAATAGCCTGATCCAGCCGTACGGTTGCATTGGATGGTCCCATCAGTTGCATTGAATTGATATCGGCACTGAGTACGCCCTCTACCTGCTTTCCCGCCAGGTCTTCCGTATAAGTACCGGAGCCTCCCAGGGCAGCAAGATTTGTAAAGGTATGGGAAGCAACGGCAGTACCGCTTGCCTTATTTTTGAAATTAAAGCCCAGCGACTGTATATCGGCAGGCAGCCGGTTGATCACTTCAATTGTCAGGGTCCCTGTGGCAATATCTGCAGTCTGAAAAAAGCTGCTGACATCCACGTCTATGTTTTCAAACGTCAGCGCCGGTAAGCCGGAAAGATCTACCGGTGCCTGAATCGCAGCCGCAAATTTTATCAGGTTACCAATGGTAACATTATCGGGATCTCCGGTAGCGATCAGTACATCGGCTATATTTTCAATGGTAATCCTGGTAGTATCATACCGGGTAGGCAGCACCAGTGAACTCAGTGTAACCGTTTCGGCATAAGGATCCGTGCTCAGCGTGACCAGAGAGTCTAACGCAACAGCCGCCAGCTCCTGCCGGTTTATAAGCATAATCGAATTGTCAGGATTCGCCTTGATATTGGTAGTATCCTTGATAAGATTGGCAATCGTCAGACTGGATTGAACCAACGGAGCAAGCAGATCAACATTCCAAAGGGGCTTATCACTGCTTCTCTTACAGGACAACAGAAGGGTCATTCCTGCTAAAAGAAGGATGTGGAATTTTTGTTTCATTATTTGTGGACCTTATCGTGGTATTCCTTTATATGCAAAATTGCAGGAAAGTAACCATAGTAAATATAATATTTTCCCGAACTAATACCAATTTAACCCTTCAATTGCTCCTCTGATTATTGGGTTTTCCGGTCTTTTATTTCTTTTTCAGACACCTTCCTTCTGGTCATAGTTTGCACTTTTTTTAGGTTTAAGAGTCTGAAAAAAATCCTCTTTAAATATTTATGATCATGATTTTTTCCGGCATTCCGGATCGGGTATCCAGGAGCTGTTCTGGCGACAGGTTCCGGTTAAAAACGACTTGTAATACCAAAATGAATCTTGGAAAGGTTGATACTGATCTTCTGATCGTTGGAATTTCCCAGAGAGTAGATGAAATTAAAAACACCGGCAGGAGTGGTAAAACTTACTCCCGCACCAAACCCAAGCGGATAATCGTATTTCCCCGCCGGATTCAGATCGTTCACAAGATATCCCTGATCGTAGAACAACAACAGATAAGAAGTCTCGTCTGTGAAGAAGCGATACTCCAGCGTAGCCACTCCATAAGAGGAAGCAAAAAAGTTATTTTCATTAAATCCCCGCAGTGTCCTCAATCCTCCAACCCGGTACAGGTCATTGAAGAACAGGTTATTTTTGTCGTTGAATATTCTTCCGCCCAGCAGCCTTGATACGAGTACACTCGCCTTGCCCAGCTTGGTATACCGCTCCAGCTTTCCTTCCAGGTTAAACTGTACGGAATTTAACCGTGCTCCTTCGTAATAGGCAGGATCAAACTCGGGATTAGGACGAATGGTTTTATTTCCGACATAGCCTTCCGTCGCAAAAACCCAACCCCGGCGCGGATAAAAAATATTATCCAGCGTGTTTCTTTCATATCCCAGTCCGTAGGTATAATGATTGAAATCCGCAAACTTAAAAGAAGCCGTATCCTGCACCCCGTTAAGCGGCCGGGACGTTTTCAATCCGGCGATCACATTGATCTTGCTGTAGGTGCCGGTACGCTGAATGAACGTGATTTTCCGCAGGATGGAAAGGAAAGTACTATCCTGCTTGAACAAATCAAAATCACCTCTGATGTCCATTCCCGAACCAAATAGTTTGGGATGGATATAGTAAAGATCAAGCGTTTGAGAAGCTTGTTTGATCTTCCGCCATTCGGCGTTCAGGGTTTTTCCTGTTCCGAAAAGATTTCTCAATCCAAGGTTCAGTTCTCCGTTTACCAGCAGTTTTTTATCCGTGCCTTCTCCCGGCAGGAACCCGATAATCCCATCAATCTGATTGATCTTTTTTTCTGTCAGGAAAAGATTGAGCGTTGCTTCGTTCTTGGAGAAAATAACTTCGGGAGCGCGGACCGTTGAGAGGAAAGGCAGTTCACGCAAAAGCCGCTCCGCCTCGTCCACCCGTTGCTGGGAATAAGGCTGTCCCTTGTATATCCTCAGGTGACGTGTCAGGTATCTGTTTTTTGTTTTGGTTTTCCCGATGATCATCAAAGAATCAAAGGTGAAATAAGGTCCTTTCTGGTAATTCAACGCCGCAGAAAGTCCCTGTTCTGTAAGCTGTATGGAATCGAGGGTGATGCTGGCAAAGGGGAATCCATTGTTTTCCGACACTTTTATGAACGATTGCTCCAGTTTGTTGTACTCCTTGTAGCGAAAAGGTTTATCTCTGTAAAACCGTTCACGGAATCCGGTCCTGTCCAGAAAATAGTCTTCTACATTCCCTTTGCTGAGCCGTACCCAGTTAAAGGTATCACCGATCCATAAATAGGCCTGTGCGGTATCTTTCCCAAAGATCACCGTATCTACCCTTGCCGCAATGTAGGAACGCTCGTGCAGCGCCTCGACCAGTGACCGGAGTGCACGCACCGCTCCCGCAGAGTCCCTGGGATTTTTTTCATAATCCGGCAACCGGAACGAAGACTTCTGATCTTTGTCCACCAATATTGTTTTCAGGTAATAAGCCTCCACAGTCGTGGAGACGAATACCAGAAAAAAGAATATGAAAATTATTCTCACCGAGGGTATAACGATATACCACCAAAATTAGCATTTTTGTATTTAAAATAACTGATTGCCGATGCCCGGAATCTATATTCATATTCCTTTTTGCCTTCAGGCATGCCATTATTGCGACTTTCATTTTTCTACCAACCTGAAAAATAAAGACGAAATGGTTGATATGATCTGCCGGGAACTATCGCTGCAAAAAGACTATTTACCGGCCGGAGAGATTTCTACGATTTATTTCGGAGGAGGTACTCCTTCTCTGCTGGGAACAAATGTACTCGACAAGATCCTGCACCGGATACGTTCTCTCTTCACGGTAGCTCCCCTGGCGGAGATCACGCTTGAAGCCAACCCGGACGATCTGAACCGGGAAAAACTGGCTTCTTTGAGAAGCATCGGGATCAACCGGCTGAGTATCGGAATACAAACGTTCCATGATCCTTCGCTTCGCTACATGAACCGCGCACACGAAGCGATCCAGGCCGAAACCTCTGTAAAAACAGCACAGGACCAGGGATTCGACAATATAAGCATCGACCTCATTTACGGCATTCCTTCCCCGGATCACACAATATGGATACAAGATCTGGAAAAGGCTTTGGCGCTGAACGTACAACATATCTCCTCCTATTGTCTCACCATAGAACCCGCTACTGTATTTGGCCGGAGAAAAGAAAAAGGATTGCTGGCGAAAGAAGATGAGGAATACAATGCACAGCAGTTTGAGCTGTTGATCAACACACTTGAAGCCGGCGGGTACGAACAGTACGAAGTATCCAACTTCAGCAAACCGGGATTCATCTCCCGGCACAACAGCAGTTACTGGAGCGGTGCATTATACCTGGGAGCCGGCCCCGGAGCACACTCCTACAACGGCCACAGCCGTCAATACAACATAGACAGTAACCATCAGTATATAAGGGCTTTAAAAGCTGAAAACTTACCCTTCTCCATAGAGTATCTGGATAAAAAAACAAAAGCCAATGAATATATCATGACCCGGCTCCGAACCAAATGGGGCATAGATTGTTCTATCTTAGAGACAGATTTTGGCTTACCTTTTGATAGTATAAAGGAAATAATAGAAAAGTATAAAAAAGTGGAATTCTTACAACAAGAAAATACCACCATAAAATTAACGAAGAAAGGCCTTTTACTGGCAGATAAGATTACAGAAGACCTTTTTATCATTTAAACCTATTTTCTCACAATAAATATTATATTTGTGAAAACACAGGAAACAATTTTAATGAATAGTGAACAAAAGAAAGCTTTACTTCTTTTAAAACTCGTGATTTTTAACTACCACGGCCTTGATGAAGAGGAGAAGAAGATTCTTTCGGAGACCGCTGCAAAGATGGGTGCTCAGGAAGAATTGAAGTGGGCCTATGAGTTTTCTGAACAAGATCCCATCACTTCTTTTGAAAGAGCCAGAGAGTTTTTCAAAACCACCATTGCGGTGTATGAGAAAGATGCTCGGATGGAATTTATCCGCAACGTGTGGGAAGATACCAGTACAAAAGGATATGTAAGCGAGATAGAAGCGATGAGTATGCTGAAGCTTGCCAAGGACTGGGGCATCCAGAAAGAATTGCTGACACTGGTGAGAAAATAACTCTCCGGGATGAAAACAATTTTTTGTTTTACGTTTTTTCTGTTTTTTACTTTTCTCTCTTTTTCCCAACAGAAAGAATTTACTGCCCAGGATACGTTACGGGGAATGCTTTCTCCGCAAAGAGCTGGTTTCGATGTTCATTTCTACGAACTCTCTCTTTCTATTGATCCTGCCCGTCATTTTATATCCGGAAAGAATGCTGTCTACTATACCGCTACACAGGATATTTCCGTCCTGCAACTGGATCTGGCGCAGCAAATGAAAATACGTAAAATTACCGACTATAAGGACCGTATTGTTACGTATTCCCGGAAGGGCGACTCGTTCTTTGTCACCCTGAACGAATCAACCCGGAGCGGCGAAAAGTCTTTCATCACTATTTTCTACGAAGGCGAACCCCGGACAGCTGTAGACCCGCCCTGGGACGGCGGATTTGTATGGAGCAGCGACAGCCTCGACAGGCCCTGGGTGGGAGTAGCCTGTGAAGGAGTAGGCGCAAGTGTGTGGTGGCCCTGCAAAGATCATCCCACCGACGAACCGGACAGCGTACAACTGAATTTTGAAGTGCCGGAACAATTGTTCTGCGCCTCCAACGGCAACCTGGTCAACAGTGCTCCCACCGCTCACCAAACCCGTATCTATACCTGGAAGGTAAGCTATCCCATCAATGCCTACAACGTGACACTGAATATAGGGCATTACGTACACCTGAAAGACGTTTACCTGAGAAAAGACAATACCTCCCTTGCACTGGATTATTATGTACTTTCCTACAACCGGGAAAAAGCGCAAAAGCATTTTGAACAGGTCAAACCTATGCTGGAATGTTATGAAAAGCTCTGGGGAAAATACCCGTTCGAAAAAGACGGTTATGCGCTGATCGAATCTCCTTATTGGGGAATGGAGCATCAAAGCGCTATTGCATACGGAAACCGGTTCCGGAACAATATGGTAGGCCTGGACTACATCATTGTACACGAAAGCGGTCATGAGTGGTGGGGAAACCATGTCAGCGCCTCCGATCATGCTGATCTGTGGATCCACGAAGCGTTTACCACCTACGGTGAAACTTTGCTGCTGGAATGCCTCTATGGAATACAGATTGCCGAGAAATATCTTACCGGACAAAAAAGGCTGATCAAGAACAAAGAACCTATTGTAGGCCCTTATGGCGTAAACTACCATTACTGGGAGGATTCGGATATGTATTACAAAGGTGCCTGGATGCTGCATACCTTAAGGAATTCGCTTTACAACGACTCTCTCTGGTTTGAACTCCTGAAAAATATCCAGACAGAATTCGGACACAAACAGATCAGCTCACAGGAACTGATCGAATACATCAACGGCTTTACAAACTACGACTACACTTCTTTCTTTGCACAATATCTTTTACATACCCGTATTCCTATCTTGCAATACAAGGTTTCCAAAAAAGATAAGCATACCCTCAAACTAAAATTCAGGTGGAAAGCCGATGTCAGCGATTTTTCGATGCCTCTGGTCCTAAACGTTCAGAACAATCGTTTACTGAAGATTTACCCCAATTCAGAATTTCAAACCATCTTCATTCCTGTACAAAAAGGAAAACCAGACCTGTATTTCAGTCAAAGTTCTTTTTATGTAGAGCTTGTGCCGCTCAACAAACCCTGATTCTCCGGTATCGGAAGCAGAATTCAGGAATCTTTCGCGTTTCCCCTCAAAAAGAAATAGATACCTGATCACCAATCATGTTGTTTGGCTTCTTTTTTCGGAAAAACACAAAATATACACTCCTTTATATCAGCCAATTAGAACATATACTTGTTTATTCATGAAAAAAATAAAAAAAATCACAGATTTTTGAAACCTGCCGGAAAACACCTGCGTAAATATCCCTCAAGTAAGTATAATTTGTTTTCATATTCTTTGTTACATAATCAAGTGTTGCGATCGTGACACTTGGTTCATGTAACAGATTTTTTTTATAGCAAGCCGATTAGTTTTTGTTCCCCTTCCCCCAAAACCGGTTTATATTACAAAATCCGACTATATTTGTTAAAATCTAGTTTTATAAAAATTGAATCTTGTATCATTCATAGCAAAAAGGTATTTCCTGATCGGTAGAAAGATCAATTTTATCAATATCATCTCCATCATTTCCATGCTTTTGGTCACGGTGGTCACGATTTCCATGGTTATTGTACTGTCTGTACTCAACGGCATGGAAGATGTGATCCGGAACCTTTACAATAGTTTTGACCCGGAAATAAAAGTGACTGCCAGCACGGGAAAAACATTTATGATCTCCGAGCAGTTTCTTTCTTCCGTACAACAGACCGAAGGAGTAGACCTGATCACCGAAGTGATCGAGGACAATGCAATCGCTTCGTATAAAAATGAAAAAGACGTTGTAAAGTTAAAGGGCGTTTCTGAAAATTTTACAGCGCAGCACCGCATGGACTCCATGATCGTGGGAGGTAAGTTGGTGCTGAAGGAAAAAGGAACTTATTACGCTATCTTAGGAGCAGGTCTACAATATAAGCTCTCTGTGTCTCTCAACGATCCTTTTGCTCCGCTTAATTTTTATTATCCCAACCGAAAAAAAATAAAAAAGCCGGATGCTCCTGATGCCTTTAATTCCGGAAGCTTGCAGGCAGGCGGGGTTTTTGCCATCGAAAAACAATACGACGATTATTATGTATTTGTGCCACTGGAATTCGCACAGGAACTGCTGGAATACGAAAACAAACGAACCTCCCTTGAGATCAAGGTCAAACCGGAATACACGATCGACCAAGTACAGCAGAATCTGAAGAAGACACTTGGGGACGGTTTTCTGGTACTCAACAGTGACGAGCAGCATTCCGGGATCATCCGTGCCATCCGGATAGAAAAGCTGGCGGTCTATATTATCCTGACCATGCTTCTGGGGGTTTCCTCAGTAGGAATCTACTTCTGTCTTACTATGCTTACCATACGCAAAAGAAAAGACATTGCGATTCTGAAATCCATGGGGGCTACTACTTCGCTCATCCGCAATATTTTCCTCACAGAGGGCATGATCATTGCTTTCTCCGGAGCAATCCTGGGCCTGCTGGTCGGTTATCTTGTCTGCTATCTACAGGAAACATACGGCTTCGTGCCCCTCGGTATGGAAACCTCTCTGGTGAAAGCGTATCCGGTAAAACTGAAATGGTCTGATTTTGCCATTACTTCTGTCATTGTATTCGTACTTACCATGGTAGCCTCTGC
The DNA here is from genome assembly GCA_964437245.1 of uncultured Chitinophagaceae bacterium. Lineage (GTDB taxonomy): Bacteria > Bacteroidota > Bacteroidia > Cytophagales > Cytophagaceae > JANYCO01. The sequence continues at coordinate 186 of CAYTGJ010000067.1, read as the reverse complement.
TCTTCCTGCCCGCAAGGCTTCCAGGATCCTGATACAGGAACACATTAAATAACATTACTGACCGGAGAAAAAAATCCTTTACACTAGTGCTCCTCCTGGATTTAGTTATTCTATTGACAAACGGTTTGTGGAGACACCATATCCGTCAACTTAAGGATGTAACTATAATATTTACAACTACATAGA